>DAOQAK010000008.1 GCA_035353855.1 Bacteroidales bacterium
TTGGGATAATGATTATCTGTTAAAAATCCTAAAAAATTAAAATGCGTTTGCCCTGTACTGCTCCAGTTATTGTTTGGTTCATTGATAGAATTATAGTATTAATGCTAGCATTATCAACCAACCAATTATATCAACTATTCCAATAATAAGACCAGCTATTGCTAATCCTTTTCCTTTCCATTTTGATGAGTCTTTTTTAATTTTTCCAAGTCCAATTGCACTGAATATAATAGCTAAAACTCCTAATATAAAACCAAAAAGAAATAGACCTATTAAACTTAAAATGAAACCAGTTAAAGCAGATCCATTTGTCTTTGGATCGTCAGAATATGATGCAATCATTTTAGCCCCCTTTTTAAATTCAGATTTAAGAGTGGGTTTAACTTGCTTCTCTTTGTTTGAAGATAATTCATTATTGCTTGGGACAAAGATATTTTTGTCTTTTTGTGTAATAATAATTTGATTATCGGCAACAGATGCAACCAAGTTATCATTAGACTCATTTGTTACATTATCATTTTTGATTGTTCCATTTTCTGAAGTTTTAACTTTTATTGTTTCACTTTTTTTCGTTAATGATTCATTAGCTTTATTTGCCAATTCTGTTTTTTTGGAATTAGGGTTTCCTTTTTTCCATTGGACGTTGTAACCTGACAGATATTGCCTTTTTTCCATAGTACATGAGCCAAACATAATAGTGGCTGCGAAAACGAAAATTAAAATTTTGTACATTTTTTTCATGATTGTTTTTAATTTTAAATTAATTGAATTATACATAAAGCTTCTCTGCCTTACGCCGTTTTTTAAAGTGGTTTCTGGTATCCACTTGTTATTGTTTAAATAAAATGCGCTTACTCAGAAGTGCAAGTGCAAGTATATTCGGGGGATGGATAAAGCTCTTTCATTGCAGCTTCGTAATCTTTAATTTCTTTAGGTGTAGCACAATATTCACCATAATCATACGCAAGTATGCCCGTAGCGTTATGGGTTGCAGTACAGTGTGTACACTTTTTACAAGATGTAACAGATAGTGCAATGAATGCAGCACAGGTTAAAATAATAATTTTTTTCATGATTATTTTTTTTAGTTATATATTGAATTTGATTTTTTCAACTCATTTGGCTTTTCGGTATCTGCCTCTTGCTTTTTAATGAATTTTCAGTCCTTAACCATTAGATTCGTGTTATGGAGGTTTGTATTTTATCTTTTTTTTTTCATTTAATAATAATTTTTTGGACAAAAAAACAGCGTGGCCAAATTGCCTACCGTTATTGAGGTCCGACCAAGAACCTGCATCTCAAGTAAAGCAACGGTCACGCCTTGACGTGGCGTTTTTGCTTACTATCCTGAGATGCTTTGAAAATTTGGTCGGTTTCAATATCAGAAATCAACTAAACGCTATATTTTATTTTTCTTTAATTCTACACCTTTATGATTTTATTTTTTCAGGATTTTGTCTACAGTCAAATACTTTCATTATATAAATCTCTTTTTCGGTAAGCTTGTAAATAATTTTATAATTACTTGTTACAAGATACCTGTATTCTCCTTTTTTATGTATTAATAATTCTTCAATTTGTCCTTTTCGTGGTTGCTTTTGTAAATTTTTTGCAGAAGAAAAAATCCTATTTTTAATATTTTTTGCTACACGTAATGAAGCTTTTAATTTATAGTATTTATAAATTAATTTTGTTTCTTCGAGAGCTTCGTGAGTCCAGATTATTTTCATAAAAATATTTACCAATTCTCGGATTCTTTTTCCGCTTCATGCTGCGAATAAATCTTTCCTGATTTAATATCTTTTTCTGCTCTATCTATGCTTGCATAAAATTCTTCAAGGCTCATAGGCTTAACTTTTTCTTTTGTAATAGTCAAATAAGTCTTGCGTATTTTATCCATCTTACTGATAATATTCGTATCGCTCATTTGAGCAATCCATTCAATCAGTTCAAGCTTTTTAATTTGTATGTTCATTTTTAAATATTTTTTTATAAAATATCCGAATTTTGTATAACAAAAATAAGCAAAGATTCATAATCCTGCAAATAAAAAATGGGATAGCTCCTTCGACTACGTTCAGGATAAACTTCACGCCAACGGCGGAAAAGTGTAGTGGGGTAAAAATTCAAACTCTTAAGTCGGCTTGTGAGTCGGAGCATTGTATTATCTGTCTTTTGTCTGTAGAGATTGCTTTTTGAATTACAGTAATCCGTTTTTGCTTTTGCTTCAATTTCATTTTCAAACCTTCATAAATTATACAAATATACACAAACATGATATAAAACAACAAATTTATGAAGGTTCACGAGCAGGCTTGTGTTGCGGTGGTGGGAGCGAGTAACAAAAAAAATTTAAAGTTTTATAGAAGAAATATATAAAATTACAATTCCATTTTTTCCTATTAATTGAATCTTAATGTTAATAGTTTATTACAGTTTCAAAATAATTTATAAATTAGCAATTCTTACAATAAATAAGGTATAAATAAGTTTATAGTTTACTATTTTCGTTTTGTGAAAATTAAACAACTTCATATTCTCCGTATTATTTTTTTAGCAGTAATGCCGTGGCTTGCTGTTCCTGCATTTCCGCAGTTTTACAGTGGTTCGCAGCAAACCTTTGGGAAAAACCGTGTTCAGTTTATTGATAAATTCTGGACTTTCTATCGCTTTGATAAATTCGATACTTATTTTTACCTCGGTGGAAAATCACTGGCTGTATTTACTGCAAAGTTTGCTGAAGATAATATCAATGCAATAGAAAAAAAACTTGACTATAACCTGGAAAATAAAATTCAGTTCATTATTTTCAATAAGCTTGCCGACCTGAAAGAAAGCAATATCGGGCTAACCAGCGAAACGCAATATAACATTGGCGGTATTACTCATATTGTAGGCTCAAAGGTTTTTATTTATTACAATGGCAACCATGAAGATTTTCAAAAACAAATAAAAGCCGGTATTGCTAAAATAATGCTGAATGAATTGATATACGGTGAACAGATAACGGCTAAAATTAAAAACTCTACATTGCTTACTTTGCCCGACTGGTATACCGAAGGGCTTATATCATACATTTCGGATGACTGGAATACCGATATTGATAATTATGTAAGAGACGGCATTTTAAGCGGCAGCTATGAAAAATTCAACAAGCTTGCCGGTGCTGATGCGGTATATGCAGGTCATTCCATATGGAAATATATTGCAGAAAAATATGGTGAGGATAAAATCCCGAACATTATCTACATGACCAAAATAAGCAAAAGTGTTGAAACAGGATTTCTTTATGTACTGGGCGTTTCGTTCAAATCTTTTACAAGAGAATGGCTTGATTATTATGATAAAAAATATTATGATTTTGATAAAGAGCTGTCAATGCCACAGGTTAAGGCACTGTTCAAAACCCGCAAACATGGTAAAGTATTTCAGCATGTAAAGTTGAGCAATGACGGAAAATATCTTGCTTTTGTTACTAATACTTTAGGCAGGTACAAGGTTTGGCTTTACGATTTTGATAAGAAGAAATTAAAAAAACTTTATAAAGCCGAGCCTAAACTGGATGAAAAAACCGATTACTCTTTCCCTGTATTGGCGTGGCATCCATCAGGTAAAAGATTAGCTTTTATCTGTGAGAAAAAAGGTAAGATATTTTTGCGCTATTATAATATTGATGAGAAAAAATTTGAGATATTACGTTTATTTGAATTTCAGAAAATACTGGATTTTTCATATTCGCAAAACGGGAAGATGCTTGCCATGTCGGGTGTGATGAACGGACAGACCGATATTTATGTTTATACGCTTGCATCGCATACCTATGAAAGAATTACTAAAGATATTTACGATGATCTGTCACCGGTATTTATAAATAATTCTTCTCAAATTGTTTTTAGTTCTAATCGTGATAACGATTCCATTAAGCCGGTTACCAAAGATTCTATTGTTATTCCCAAAGCAAAATACGACCTCTATCTTTATAATTTTTCTACGGGTAATAAATTATTAAGACGCATTACACAGACTCCTTCTGCAGATGAAAACAATATTGTGGATTTAGGGAACAATTATATTTCATACCTGAGCAATGCCAATGGAATTCAAAATCGTTATGCAGCAAAGCTCGACAGCGCAATAAGTTTTATTGATACTACTACACACTACCGGTTTTTTTCAGTGATTTTCCCTCAAACCAATTTCTCGCGTAATATATCGGATTATGATATTTCACCGGAATCACATAAATGCAGCGAAGTGTTTTATAATAAAGGCTTATACAGCGTGTACCTGGAAGATATTACCGAACCAGAAACTTCTTCGCTGAAATTAAAGAATTCTCCATATGTTCAGGAATTGTTAAGCGATACGATTCACAATGCTATAGTTAATCCTGCAATTGAAAATCAGAACGAGCCTGATAAAGGTCCAGTAAAGCACAAGCAGATAAAAAGTGTTTACACATCCGATACTTCAAAGCAAGGAGTTATTGATATCAATAATTATGAATTCAACAACAATGAAAACCAGATGAAGAATAACACATATGTTACCGATACTATTAAGCCGAAATCTGATACTTTGAAGTTAAAAGAAAAAAATGCGAAACCCGGCTTTGTGCTTGCAAAGCAACAGAATTATGATGTGGAGTATTCGATTGATCAATTAGTGAATCAAATTGATTTCAGTTATCTAAATAACACGTATCAGCCTTTTAGCGGTGCGAAATCGCCTATTTATATCAATCCCGGTTTTAACGCGCTCTTCAAAGTTGGTGTTAGTGATCTGCTGGAAGATTACAGAATAACAGGCGGGGTAAGGTTTTCAGTTGATATCAGCAGCACGGAATATTTGCTAAGTTTTGAGAATTTGAAAAAAAGAATTGATAAACAATTGACCTTTCACAGGCAAACACTTCAGGAAACCTATACTAATGCTGTAATAAAGACCACGACCAACCAGGGATTTTATATATTAAAATACCCATTCAGCCAGGTATTGGGGTTAAAGACCACAACACTGTTAAGAAACGATAGGGAAGTATATCTTTCAACAGATGTTAATAATCTTAAAGAACCTACTGTTTTCAAAACATGGGCAGGACTAAAAGCCGAATTGATATTTGATAATACCCGCGAAAAAGGTACAAACCTTTACTATGGAACACGTTGGAAAATCTTTGCCGAATCATATAAACGATTGGATACTAAAAATAAAATGTTAAATGTTGTGGGTGTCGATTATAGAAATTATCAGAAAATCAGTCGCACTTTTATTTGGGCAAACCGTTTTGCAGCAAGTACTTCATTCGGTACACAAAAATTGGTTTATTATATGGGAGGTGTTGATAACTGGATGCTGCCGCGTCCAACATTCGATACAACCATTACTGTTGCGCGTGATCAGAATTATGCATATCAAACATTGGCAACACCAATGCGCGGATTTATTCAGAACATAAGGAACGGCAATAGTTTTGCTTTAATAAATTCTGAATTACGATTTCCTATTTTCCGCTATTTGATTAATCGTCCGCTTAAATCGGAATTCTTTAATAACTTCCAGATTGTTGGTTTTGGTGATATCGGCACTGCCTGGACGGGTAGCAATCCGTACTCTGATAAAAATTCACTTTACACAAGTACTGTTCAAAATGGCCCCATCACAGTTACTGTTACCACTCAGCAGGAGCCTATAGTTGGTGGTTACGGATTTGGATTAAGAACAAAATTACTGGGCTACTTTATCCGTGCCGACTGGGCATGGGGAGTAGAAGACGGAGTTGTAAATCCAAGACGATTTTATTTATCCCTTAACCTCGATTTTTAAAAAAATCAAAATGGGAAAACAACAGTTAAAAGAAAAAATAAAACAACTTTCAGAAAAATATTATCAGGAAGTTGTGTCTGTTCGCAGATATCTGCACACTATTCCTGAAATTGGATTTGAAGAATTTAAAACCTCAGGATATATCATCGGAAAATTGCGGGAATACCGGATCCCTTACCAGATGTGTGTTGCAAATACAGGAATTGTTGCAACCATTCACGGAAAAAATTCAAATAAAAAAACCATTGCACTTCGTGCTGACATGGATGCATTGCCGATTAATGAAGCTAATGAAATTCCATTCAAATCGAAACGTGAAGGATTTATGCATGCCTGCGGTCATGATGTACATATGTCGTGTTTGCTGGGTGCTGCAAGAATTTTGAGTGAACTCAAAAATGAATTTGAGGGAACCATAAAATTATTTTTTCAACCTTCGGAAGAAAAATTTCCGGGTGGCGCTCTTGCAATGATTGACGAGGGCGTGATGGAAAATCCGAATGTGGAAAATGTTTTTGGTCAGCATGTGTTACCACAACTTGAAGTAGGGAAAGTTGGGCTAAAGCCCGGGAAATACATGGCTTCTACTGATGAGCTATATCTTACGGTAAAAGGCAAAGGCGGGCATGCGGCTACTCCTGAGCTATACATAAACCCTTTGAATATTGCATCGGCAATTATACTTGAACTTCAAAAAGAATTTGAAAATAAAAAACCACAGGATACTCCATCGGTGCTTGCATTCGGAAGAATTATTGGTGAAGGCAAAACAAATATAATCCCTGATGTTGTAAAACTTGAAGGTACTATACGTACATTCGATGAGAAATGGCGCAATAAAGCACATGGTATCATAAGAAAAACTTCGGCAGCCGTTGCAAAGAAAATGAAAGGCGGATGCGAAGTGCATATTGCCAAAGGTTACCCAACACTTGTAAATGACGAAAAGCTTACTGAAAAAACAAAAAAGCTTGCAATAGATTTTCTTGGCAAGAAAAATGTTGTCGACCTTGAAACGCGCATGACTGCTGAAGATTTTGCATATTTTGCTCAAAAAGTTCCATCTGTATTTTATCGGCTGGGAGTGCGAAATGAAAAAGAAAAAAATATTTCCAACTTACATACTTCAACATTTAATGTTGATGAAAGCTGCATGATTACCGGAACAGGACTGATGGTGTGGCTTGCCGTAAATCAATTGGAATAAAATTATTCTTTTATAAATCTTATTACAGTGATGTTATTTTCATTCATCACTTTTAAAAAATAAATACCTTTTTGCAGATCGCTTATACCGACAAGTGTTTTACCCGTTGATGCGGAAGTATTTTGTTCGATAATTTTTTGTCCTTCTACATTGTAAATGCTAACATTATTTTTTTCTGAAGCATCCGTAAATTCAATGGTAATATTATCGTCTGCCGGATTCGGATAAATTCTCATTCCCTGTATCCCTTTGATATCGCTTAATCCGACAATAGTAATATGAATTGCATTAGATGTATCCGAACCACAACTGTTGGTTACTATAGAAAAATAATCACCTGAAACGGAAGGTGTGCAAACATAATCGGTATCGTTTGGAATGATAACCCCATTGCAATACCATTGATTGCCATAAAGCGTATCGGATATTAATGAATCACCACCTGCAGATAATGATATTACGGGATTGTTCGGGGCAGTAAGGATATTTACAGTTACATTATCTGATACCGGGCAGTGATTGGCATCTTCGCCCGATACATTATACGATGATGATATTGTTGGTATAAGTGTAATACACTGATCGTGCGAACCGTTGAACCATATATATTCTGTGCATCCGCTGGCACATAATGTAATACTTTGTCCTAAGCATATTGTTGTATCTTTTCCGGCATTAACTTCACATGCACTTTTTATGTAAATGGTAACTTCATCAGTAGCGGTGCATCCGTAGCAATTAGTAGCAGTAACAGTATATGTTATTGTTGAAGTTGGGTAAACCATTATGGTTTCAGTATTCAGATTATTATAGCTCCAGAGGTATGAAGTATTATTGCAGCCGCCACTTGCTGTCAGGTAAATTCTTCCGCCTGAGCATGTATAAACATCTGCACCTGCATTTGCAATAGCCTGTTGATTGGTAAAAGATATTATGGTATCGAGCGGAGTTACACATCCTGTAACAGTATTGGTAGCCGTAATGGTGTAATCAGATGATATATCAGCATCATTAATTTCAAATACAACCGTGTCGCCATTGCCAACCTGTGGACTGCCATATACATCCCCATTTTCATAAAGCTGATAGTTTATTCCGATTTGAGAATTATTTAAATTGATTTGTGCTGTACCGTTTTTACAAATTGAATCAACAACATCAACGTTTAATGAAGAATTACAATTCATATGGTAAAGAGCCTGTATTTCAGTTTCGTTCAATGCACGATTGTATACACGAACTTCATCCATTTTCCCATTAAAGAAACGATTGGAATAATCTTTTTGTTTTCCCATTGCAAACATTGTATTATCATAGGAAATGCTGCCAGTCCATGCAACAGATGTGGAAGGTTGAAGTACGCCGTTGTAATATATTTTACCGTTTTCGTTTGCTTTTCTAGTTGCAACAATTTGTACCCATCGGTTAAGCGGAACCTGTGAGTTGGCATTGGTAACATGCCATGAGCCGTCGCCTATCTGGAAATGTATATGTCCAGCAGGACATGTTTGTCCATCGGAATCTGTTCTGCCATCAAGGAAAATAGTAACACCACGGTATCCACAATTATCACATTGGCTTCCGGCTATCAATCCTAATGTGTTTGAAGCTGGGTATTGAGTTACATATATCCATGCACTCAATGTAATTTCATTTTGAATTTGCAGTGAAGCAGGAACAGGTTCACCAACAAGAATACTATCGTTAATCCCATCGAAGTTATAAGCGCTGTTTAAATTTCCGCAACTGTCGTTTACTAAAGTAGCACCATAAACAGTTCCATTATTTCCATTTCCGCTTTCGTCATTTGCATTTCCGTTAAACGGATAATATGCAACCAATCCTTCGGTAAGAATTTTATCTCCTAAATTAGCAGGAGAAGCATTAACAGTTACCGAAACGCTTGAAGATGCTGTATTGCTTGAATAGTCAGTAACAGTAACGGTATAAGAACCCGATGCCGTTGTGGGAGTATTTAAAATTTCCGGGTTTTGTTCATTTGATGAAAAACTATTTGGTCCTGCCCAATTATAATTTAATACAGTTGCATTATTTATTTCTTCAGTTAGCTGAACATATATTTTACTTCCATCTGCATTGCAACATCCGCCATCAGTTACCAGGCTTGCGTATGTGGGATTTGACGAATAAGGAAAAGTAGGTGTATACGATACCCCAACAGGATGAATACTTACATAGTTGCCGGTTGATTCAACTACTTTTCCATTGCCATTACAATCGTATTGAATTTTATAATGACCATCAACAGCCCATCCGAAAGGACTTTCGAATATTCCCGGTGATGACAACAAACAGCAGTCCCAGTCGTAAACTGTTGCGTAGCGATAATATTTGTTAGAACCGTCAAGTGCTTTAATTCCTTTACAAGTTACAGTTGATGTAAGGATTAGCGTATCGCCTGAACATATAGGTGAGTTGCTTGATGCAGTAATGCTTAATTGAGCAAAAGAATTTATGTGAAAGAAAATAATGATAAATAGTATGGAAATATTTTTCATGATATTAAATTTTAATTCAGTTATAGTAGAATCAATTTATATCGGTAAACACAAAGGTAATTAATAGTTAATTAAACCAAAATATTTAAATAAGAAATAAAAAAGCTGCCCTCTTATTCAAAGGACAGCTTTTGCAAGTAGTTAGTTTAGGTTAATAAAAATTTATTTGATCATTTTTAATTCTTTTCCAACTTTTGTGAATGCTGTAATTGCTTTATCAATATGCTCCATATCATGACCGGCTGAGATCTGAACACGGATGCGGTCTTTGCCTTTAGCTACAACAGGGAATGAGAATGCAATAACATATATTCCTTCTTCAAGCATTTTGTTTGCAAAGTCAACAGCCAGTTTTGAACAATCTGGATATTTCCCGAACATAATAGGAACAATGGGATGTTCACCCGGAACTATGTCAAATCCGGCAGCAGTCATTTTTTCACGGAAATATTTTGTGTTCTTCTCAAGCTTATCTCTTAAAGCAGTTGAACTCATTAATAAATCCATTACTTTAATTGTGGCGCCAACTACTGATGGAGCAACAGTATTCGAGAATAAATACGGACGGGCTTTATTACGCATCCAGTTGATGATTTCTTTGCTTGATGAAATACAACCGCCGGAAGCGCCACCTAATGCTTTACCGAAAGTAGTTGTAATAATATCCACTCTTCCCATAACACCTCGGTATTCGTGGGTTCCGCGACCGGTCTTGCCGAGGAAACCTGTAGAGTGACTATCGTCAACCATTACCAGTGCATCGTATTTTTCAGCGAGGTCACAAATTTCTTTAAGCTTTGCAATGTCGCCATCCATGCTGAATGAGCCGTCAGTAGCTATCATGCGGAAGCGGCATTTCTGTGCTTCTTTCAAACAACGTTCCAGTCCTTTTGCCATTTTATCGGTAGCAGGGTCAACTTCTTCAACATCGCGCATATCGCCATGTTTATATGCCCAGCGCTGCGCCTTGCACAAACGGATTCCGTCAATGATAGAAGCATGGTTCAATGCATCGCTGATGATGGCATCATTTTCACCTAACAATGGTTCGAAAACCGCGCCGTTAGCGTCGAAGCAGGAAGAGAATAAAATGGTATCTTCCATTCCAAGGAATTCTGAAACTTTCTTTTCAAGTTCTTTGTGAATATCCTGTGTTCCGCAAATAAAGCGAACAGAAGAAAGTCCGTAACCACGACTGTCAATTTCTTTATGTGCTGCTTTTATAAGTTCGGGATGTGATGAAAGTCCTAAATAATTATTGGCGCAAAAGTTCAGGCATTTTTTCCCTTTAACAATTATTTCAGCGCCTTGCGGACTTTCAATAATACGTTCATGTTTGAACAATTTCTGTTCTTCTAATTTCTTTAACTCTTCTGAAAGAAAAGCTTTCATTTTGGTTTGCATATCTTATTTTTTTAATTTTTCAAATTTGTTCAATCTATTGTAAATACTGATATTTTGAAATGATTATTTTTTTTCAACTTTCTTTTTTATTTCGGTAATCATAATTTCAGTCATCTTTTTTAAATCATATTTGCATTCTAATCCCCAGTCTTTTTTAGCAACTGTGTCATCAATGCTTTTTGGCCAAGAATCGGCAATAGCCTGCCTGAAATCAGGTTTGTAAGAAATTTTAAAATCAGGAATATGTTTTTTGATTTCTTCTGAAATTCCTTTTGGATCGAAACTGATGCCTGCAATATTATAACTTGAACGTAATGATAATTTTGATGCATCGGATTCCATAAGTTTTACAGTGGCTTTAATGGCATCTTCCATGAACATCATAGGCAGAGCAGTATCTTCTTTTAAGAAACATTCGTATTTACCTTGGGTAATTGCATCATAAAATATTTCTACTGCATAATCTGTAGTGCCGCCGCCGGCTTCAGTCTTATAACTTATCAAACCGGGATATCTCACGCTGCGTGTATCTACACCGAATTTCTGATGGTAATATTCCATCCATCGTTCTCCGGCAAGTTTGCTGATGCCATATACAGTATTGGGTTCCATAACGGTATATTGAGGAGTATTTGTTCTTGGTGTGGTAGGTCCGAAAACAGCGATAGAACTGGGCCAGAAAATTTTATTTAAACTCAATTCTCTTGCGAGTTCAAGAACATTCATAAGACTGGTCATATTGATATGCCAGCTTGCCAATGGTTTTTTTTCAGCATTGCCCGAAAGAATTGCAGCAAGATGATAAATCTGGGTAATCTTATTACGGCTTACTGTCCCGAACAAACGATGTGTATCAAGAACATCAAGAATTTCAAAAGGACCACTTTCGGTTATTTCTTTTGCAGCCGGTTTTATATCGCTTGCAACCACATTGTCGTTGCCATAAATTCTACGCAGTTCTAAAGTTAACTCTGATCCTATTTGCCCTGCACATCCGATAACTAAAATCTTTTCCATCTCAACATTATTAGTTTTAAATATGAGTTGTAAAAGTATAAAACTTTATGTAGAAATTAAAAAGAATTTCAAACAGATTTCGTCAAAATATATTTACTTTGCATCCTTATTTTTAATATATTGGTATCGATGGAAAATTCTTTGGTTATTTATAATACCCTTTCGCGAAAGAAAGAAAATTTTATTCCGCTGAATCCTCCTTTTGTAGGGATTTATGTTTGCGGACCTACAGTATACAGCGATATTCATCTGGGAAATTGCCGGACTTTTGTGTCGTTCGATTTGATCTATCGTTACCTGCTGCATTTGGGTTATAAAGTACGTTATGTGCGCAATATCACTGATGCCGGGCATTTGGAAGGCGACCGCGATGAAGGCGAAGATAAGTTTGCAAAAAAAGCAAAACTCGAACAATTGGAACCAATGGAAATTGTTCAGAAATATACTTTAGGTTTTCGTGATGTGATGGCAACTTTTAATACCTTATCACCAAGCATAGAACCTACTGCTACAGGTCATATTTCGGAGCAAATCGAAATGATTAAACAAATAATTGAAAACGGTTATGCTTACGAAATTGATGGAACAATTTATTTTGATGTTGAGAAATACAATAACGTGCATCCTTACGGACAGCTTACAAACAGGAAGCTTGAAGAATTATTAGAAGGGACGCGGGAATTATGCGGACAGAATGATAAAAAAGGAAGATTGGATTTTGCTTTATGGATAAAAGCAAAACCCGAAACACTTATGCAGTGGCCTTCTCCGTGGGGGTGGGGTTTTCCGGGCTGGCACATTGAATGTTCGGCAATGAGTAAAAAATATTTAGGTGAAACATTCGACATTCATGGTGGTGGAATGGATTTACAGGCAACACATCATACCAATGAAATTGCGCAATCGCAGGCATGCAGCAATGTTGCTCCTGTGAAATACTGGATGCATACAAATATGCTTACTGTTAATGGGGTGCGCATGTCGAAGACTGCAGGCAACGGATTTTTACCAAAAGAATTATTTACAGGAAATCATCCATTACTCGAAAGAGGTTATGCCCCAATGGTGGTAAGATTTTTTATGTTGCAGGCGCATTACCGCAGTACGCTTGACTTTTCGAATGATGCCTTGCAGGCGGCAGAAAAAGGTTTGAAGCGTTTGATGCAGGGGATTTCAACATTAAAAAAAGTAAAACCATCTTCCGAATCATCTGCTGATATTAAGAAATTAAGCGATGCCTGTTATGAAGCGATGAACGATGATTTCAACAGCCCTATTGTGATTTCAAATTTATTCGAAGCGGTTCGCATTGTGAATTCCGCAAACGACGGGAAAGAGAATCTTACCCAAAAAGATATTGATGCATTGAAAAAATTATTCGATGATTTTGTTTTTAGCATTTTGGGTTTGCGTGATGATTTTACCGAATCGGGAAATAACTCAATAGAAGGTTTGATGAGTTTGATTTTGGAACTTCGTAAAAATGCTAAGTCGAATAAAGATTTTGCAACATCAGATAAAATCCGCGATGAACTTCAGAAACTTGGAATATCAGTAAAAGACACAAAAGACGGGGCAGTGTGGAGTGTTGAATAATTTTAAATGATAAATGTTTAATATTTAATTTTTCAATTGTTCGAATATTCAAAGTTTCAATTCCTTTAATGTTTTATATAGTAAATCTGAAAATACTTTTTATTTTTGACGCAAAACAATAGTCACTTGAGTAGCAACAAATATTTTCGTAAAAAATCAATAGCGCATATTCTTCGTCATGCCGATGATAATATTGGTGAAGGCAGACAACTAAAAAAAAATCTTAATGTTCGCGACTTAACTGCATTTGGAATTGCAGCAATTATTGGTGCAGGAATTTTTAGTACGATTGGAACGGCTGCATCTCATGGAGGTCCTGCTGTTTCACTGCTTTTTGTTTTTACTGCAATCGCCTGTGGATTTTCAGCCTTATGTTATGCGGAATTTGCTTCACGCATTCCTATTAGTGGCAGTGCATACACATATGCATATGCCAGCTTTGGAGAATTGATCGCGTGGATTATTGGTTGGGATTTGATTATGGAATATGCCGTAGGAAATATTGCTGTTGCTATTTCATGGTCTGATTATTTTACCAGCCTTTTAAATGGACTTGGGATGAGCATTCCCGAATATTTAACTACCGATTTTCTAACCGCTTCACGTGGATTCAAAGAAGTAACAACACAACTGGCATCAGGGACTTCCTTTGCTGATATTACTCCTGCATTAAAAGAAGCATACAATGCATGGATGCATGCACCCATGATTGACGGAGTTCGTTTTATTGCCGATATCCCGGCATTCAGTATTGTCGTTTTTATTACAGTACTTGTTTATGTAGGAATTCATGAAACAAAAATAGCGGCCAACCTGATGGTTCTTCTGAAAGTGATCATTCTTTTAATAGTTATTGCTGTCGGGTCGTTTTATGTTACACCCGAGAACTGGTCGCCATTTGCACCAAACGGTCTGGGCGGGGTTTTGCGTGGAGTTTCAGGAGTGTTCTTTGCATACATTGGTTTCGATGCTATTTCTACTACAGCTGAGGAATGTAAAAATCCAAAAAGGGACTTACCAAAAGCAATGATTTATGCACTGGTGATTTGTACGGTTCTGTATATTGCCATCAGCTTGGTTCTTACGGGTATGGTCAATTATTCTGAATTAGCAGTTGGTGATCCACTGGCATATGTATTTCATAAATTGCATTTAACACAGCTTTCAGGTATTATTGCATTCAGCGCTATTATTGCTATGGCAAGTGTGCTGCTGGTTTTCCAGGTAGGGCAGCCACGCATATGGATGAGTATGAGCCGGGATGGATTGTTGCCCCCGAAATTTTCAAAGATTCATAAACGTTTTAAAACACCTGCATTCTCAACTATTATTACAGGTGTACTTGTTGCAATACCGACATTATTTTTAAACTTAACTGAAGTTACCGACTTAACAAGTATAGGAACATTGTTCGCATTTATACTTGTGTGTGGTGGAGTTTTGTTGGTGGAAAAAGATGAAAATGATAAAACACGTAAAGGATTTCGTTTGCCTTATTATAACAGCAGGAAATTTTTACCTCCGATTTTAATTGTAGTTATTTTCATGGTTTTCTATTTTAATTTTGATGGTGTTATTAATTTCTTCACCAATACAAATAATGAAAATCCAGTACTTTCATTTTGGGATGTGTTCAAACATAAAATTCCGATGTATGGATTTATTATAATTGCAATTATTCTTGTATATCTTTCTATCCGAAAGAAATTATCATTGATACCTGTTTTAGGATTGCTTACCAACCTTTATCTTATTACTGAACTCGGGATCACCAACTGGATGCGATTCCTGATATGGCTGGTGATAGGGCTTTTGCTGTATTTTACTTATGGGAATAAACATAGTAAATTACATAAAGAAATAAAAAGCCAATAAAATCGTTTATTGATTTGTTCTCTTATTCAACACTTATTTTATGAAATGGATCTATTTATTTGCATTTGTTTTTTTATCTCAATTGGGATTTTCACAAAACACTACTGCTTATTCCGACTACCGTAGCTACTTTTATATATTTGATAATGGTGTGAAAAAGGAAATAGATTACCAACCTGTAAAATCATTTAAAATAAACAGGAATTGTATTGCTTTTGAAGATCATTCCGGTACACTAAAAATTTATTTTAAAACAAAAATATATGAGATATTTGAAAATGCTACAAGCTATTATCTTACTAAAAATCTTGTCCTGGGAAAATTAGGAAACCAGATAAAAGTTTTTGATAATGGCACCATAACTACATTATCAATAAATTCAGGAAGTTTTGGATTAGGTGATAGTTTGATTGCATTTCATGATAAGATGAAAAAAATATTTAATGCTTATTATAATGGGAAAATCATTCAACTCGAAGACCTTTTGATGACCGAACAAATTACTAATTTCAAGGTAGGGGATAATATTATAGCGTACATAAATGACCAGAATGAATTTAAAATATTTTATGAAGGCGTTGTTTCAAAATTGTTTATTGTGAATAACCCGCTACAGTATGAAGTTGGCAGGGATATTATTGCATACAATAACAATGACGATTTATCATTTAATGTATTTTATAAAAATGAGAATTATAAGATCGAAGACTTCAATCCCATTTCTTTTACTGCCGGAAATAATTGTGTAGCTTACGTTGACAATTCAGGAAGATTTAAAATATTTAAAGAAGGAAACATTTCTACAATAAGCGAAATCACTCCCGACTTTTATAAAGTTAAAGACGATATGATTATTTATTCAGAACAGAATTATTTGAAACTATTTTATAAAGATAAAAATTATTTACTTGAAAAATATATTCCATCTTCATACCTTTATGACCAGGGTTCTGTTGCATACCTTGATAAAATGGGAAATCTGAAATTATTCCGTAATGGAAAAACCGAAACCATTTCTTACGAAACAGTAAAAAATTTTGATTTGAACGGGAACATTTTAAATTTCAAAACAGGCAACGACAATAAAATATTATTTAATGGCAAGTTCTATTAGAAAATTATCGTAAATCGGTTTTTATATATTCCATTAATTAAATTTTCTTTTTTTATTTATCATTATTGATCTTTATTTAGCTTAGTAATGATAGGTCTTTTCATAATTCCAGATCTTATTATAAAAAAATAATTTAAAAAAAATTTGACAATTCAAAATAAACTATTGTATATTTGCAGTGTAATAGTAAACTAATACACTAAAACGAATTTAATTTTAAAATCAAAATAATGATAGAGATAGAAAAACTGAAGTTTGGTTATAAAAAGAATAATATTCTTATGAATGACCTTAATCTAAACCTTCAGGCAGGATATATTCATGGACTGCTTGGGAAGAATGGAGCCGGCAAAACAACATTATTAAAACAAATAGTCGGTCTTGCTTTTCCTAATGAAGGAAGTTGCAAAGTAATGGGATACGAACCCCGGCATCGTAGTCCTGAATTTCTTCAGAAAATTTTTATTGTTCCCGAGGAATTTGAAATGCTTCCGGTAAAAATTTCAAAGTATGTTAATCTGCATGCCCCGTTTTATCCTGACTTCAGCGAAGAGCTTTTTAATAAATGTCTTGAAGAATTTGAAATGACCTCTGATGAAAAAATTCACAACCTTTCATTCGGACAAAAGAAAAAAGTAATGCTTTCATTTGGTATTGCAACTTGTACAGATATTTTATTACTGGATGAACCAACAAATTCATTGGACATTCCTTCGAAAAGAACTTTCAGGAAAATTATTGCATCGGCATTTCGCGAAGACAGGTTGATAATGATTTCAACACACCAGGTAAGGGATTTGGATAGTTTAATTGATTCGGTAATTGTTCTTCATGAAGGCAAAATAATTTTTAATCAAAAAATTAATGATGTGTCATCAAAATTGGATTTTTCAAAATGCGATGAAGAAACCGAAAAGATATTATACAGTGAGGATTTGATGGGTGGCAGGTTTGGAATATTAAAGAATACCGAAAACCACGATTCGAAAGTCGATCTTGAATTGTTATTCAATGGTGTAGTAAGTAATCATAACGAAATAAATAATTATTTAAATAATTAATAATATGAAAGCAAATAATATTTTTAGTTTTAAAAGGGCATTATTACTATTTAAACGTATAATGTTCATTCATAAAAAAAGTTTTATTATAGGTTTAGGTATATACCTCGGAATATCTTTTCTTTTAACCCTGATGTTTATTAATACTGGATATTTTAATGAATTTTCAATAATGTATTCATCCTATATTTTTATGTTTATATGGGGGTTTAATTTTTTAAATAATATTAATAAAGAAATTCACAAACCATCGAAAGCCTTTTCATTTCTTACTTTGCCAACAAGCCATTTCGAAAGAACACTGGTTACCTGGCTTGTTTCTTCGTTATTTTATACCGTTATTTATACAATCATAATATATTACGTTATTGACTTATCGGCGTACTTTACATACCAGTTCTCAAACGCCACAGAATATACTCCTGTTTTTAAGGATGTCCTTAAATTTTCATTGTATTATATGGTTTTTCATACGGCTTATTTTTTTGGAAGTATATTTTTCAAAAGAAATCAATTTATAAAAACTTCACTTTGCATTATTATACTTTTTACTATTGTAATTTTTGCAATTATATTATCGGATAAATTAATAATATTTAATATATGGAATGGCGGTACGGAGCATTTACCGAATTTCAGAATTATTACTCCGGATATATTCCGTTTTGAATTTATTGATATCATCACCTTTTATTTTTCTCCTGTAGCATTATTAACAGCAACGTATTTCCGAATTAATGAAAAACAAATTTGATATGGAATTTAAAGACAACAAATCGATTTATCTTCAAATAGCTGATTTATTCTGTGAGAATATATTAACTAAAAAATGGAAGGAGAATGAGCGAATTCCGTCAGTGAGAGAGATTGCGGTTGCGCTGGAAGTTAACCCGAACACGGCAATGCGTTCGTTCCTGTTCATGGAAGAAAAAGGTGTTATTTATAATAAACGCGGAATAGGATATTTTGTAAGCGATGAGGGTTATAAAAAAACACTGGTTTTAAGAAAAGAAATATTCATCAATAATGAATTGCCTGAATTTTTTAAAACACTTAAACTTTTAAAAATGTCAATTAGTGACATTAAAGAATATGAAAAAAAATAAAATAAATAAAAAATTCAATAAATAATAATATGAAAACAAGCAATAAAATATTAATACTTATAACAGCTGTATTTGTGCTTTCCTATTTTACAAATAATTTATTCATGCTATATAGCGTAAAGGCTGAGATTACAAAACCCTATGTTCTAAGCGGGAATAAGATTAAATTTAATAAATTAATTGGCGAATCCGATTGCATAAATCTTGAGGGAAATTTGAATGTTATTCTTAAAAATGATACAATAAATAAGCTGGAAATTGAAGCGGATAAAAACCAGGTACCATTGTTGGAAATATCAAACTGGGCTAAGAAATGTTACATTTATACAAATAATGCTAACTATAGGAATAGCAAAGAAAATATTATAAATATCATATTACACCTGAAAAGATTTGATATGATTTGCGGCGCCGATAATGTAATATTTAAAACAGATTCAATCATTAATTCTGAAGATTTTGATTTAGTCCTTTCGGGAAACTCCAAAGCAGATATCAAATTGAATACAAAAACATTTAGTTGTAATTTAGTTTCAAATTCTTCATGTAAAATATCGGGAAAGGCAAGTGATGCACATATTTATTTAATGAAAAACTCATTGCTTTCAGCTAAAGAATTTTGTATAGGAGATTGTAATATTTATATGATGAAAAATTCAATTGCCGATTTAAATGTTAAAGGTAGGATTTCTCAAACTATCAGTAGTAATAGTAAATTAAATATTATTGGGGGTACAAAATGATTTGTCCTGAAAAGTTACCAGCTATAAACCCAAAACCACCACTTATTTGCTAAATTCCACCACTTGTCAGATAGCTCTTGGTAAATCAAATTTTATTTATTAATCTTTGTACATTTTATTACTTAAAATAATAAATCTCAAATAAAATAGTTTTTAATATTGATTATTTGCATAGAAAGATTTTTATAGTTTGAGATCGTTTTAAAAGTTTTGTTACGCATTTGTGTTCTTATATTTAGCAGGCATATATTTAAATAAAGTTTATGAAAAAAATTCTTACGGTAACAGCTTTACTGTTATCATTTTTCGCTGTTAAATCACAAGGTATTCTTTCTGCCGGTGATGGAATAATTAAAGGTACTGTTATTGATAGTGCGACTTCCAATCCTGTGGCGTATGCTACAATAGGTATATATGCTATGCCTAAAGATACACTTATTTCAGGTACACTTACAGATGAGAAAGGTGCATTCCTGAAAGAAGAACTATCGAATGGATTGTATACCATAAAGATCACATGTGTTGGTTATAAAACCATTACTATTGGTGATATTAAAATTGAACCCAAGCAATTAAAAGCACAATTCGACAATATTAAACTTCCGGCTACTTCGAGCGATTTAAACGAACTTACAGTTATCGGTCAGCGAAAACAATTCGAACAAACATTCAATAAAAAAATATTTTTAATGGATGAGAAACGTAGTGCAGATGCTCAGAACGTTCTCGACCAGTTGAAAACATTGCCATCGGTATCCGTTGACCCTGACGGGAATGTAAAGTATCGTGGGCAAACCCCCAATATTCTTGTCGATGATCAGCCATATACTTTATTGTATCCAAAACTTGAAATGATTCCTGCCGACAATGTTGAGAAGATTGAGTTCATTGAACCTTCTGCCAGGTATCAATCTTCTGTGGGAACAATAAATATTAAATTAAAAAAACCGAAAGAAAATGGATTGAGCGGTACAATATATTCTGGTTTGGGAACAGTTGATTTTAAAAGCTTAATGAATAATTACAGCGGACTCAGCCTGAATATGAAATATAAAAAATGTATAGTTTTTGGAAATGCCAGTTACTATTACTATCAT
Source organism: Bacteroidales bacterium (assembly GCA_035353855.1). Taxonomy (NCBI): domain Bacteria; kingdom Pseudomonadati; phylum Bacteroidota; class Bacteroidia; order Bacteroidales; species Bacteroidales bacterium. The sequence continues at coordinate 20,566 of DAOQAK010000008.1, forward strand.
GGGTCTCAAACTAATACGCAGCACTCATGGTTAACATACAATGATAAAGTTTATGAAGGTATTTCATCGGGTGATTATGATTATGGCGGAAGTGGCAAATCAGCATCGGCAGGTATGGTTTATAATTTTACTAAAAAAACAAAACTAACATTTACCTGGACTCCTTCGGCAAGTGAATCAAATGCAGATAATTCAGAAGAATACAGTGAAACCGTTGATGCATCACAGCGCGAAAAATATTCTACCATAGGCATGGGAGATGACACCAATAACGGAAATTCATTCGCACTCGACTTCAATAAAAAATTTGAGAATGAAGAAAAGGAATTATCGCTGAAAGCCAATTATTCAAAGCAAAGCAGGGATGATAATAATGTGGATGCAAAAGAATATTCTTATTATTCCTATTTACCAAGTGATAGTATTCCTACAATTGTTAAAGATAATAGCGAAAACAGCGATGAATTTTCATTCGAATCATATTTTGCAGTACCTATTGATACAACAGGAAGATGGGAAATCGGGTCGCAATCGGAAATAACCGGTACAAATAATAATAATGAATATTTTTTAAACAGTTTGAACGTCCCTGATTTTTCTAATAGCAAAGATGAACTTACTATGGAACATTCTATTTATGGGAATATAGGGAAAAAATGGAAAAAGTTTAAACTCGACGGAGGTCTGCGTTTTTCACTAGCATACATTGATATGGATTTAATGGTGCATCCCGAAGGTAAAGATAGCGTGATGTATGTAAAAAGAACCTATCCCTATATTACTCCGAATGCAACCTTAGGATATGAGTTCAAACCTTTTCATGAATTAAAGATCACCTATACTTTAGATCAGCAGATGCCTGAAGAATACCAGTTAAATCCTTATGTTGATAAATCTAACCCAAGATACTGGTCCAGTGGTAATGCAGACCTGAAGCCATACTTATATCACCGCTTTACTTTTGGTTATTTATATGCACCGGAAAAATGGAGTTTTTCACTTGACGGGTTTACCTATTTTTCCAACAACTATGTGGAATGGGTAAATACTCCGCTGAATGATTACACTTCTTATTCAAAACCCCAAAACATAGGTAAATCAAGTGGAACAGGTATTACTATTTCTGCTTCGGCAATGCCAAAAGATTGGTTTAATTTTAATTTTTCTTCCGATATTTTTAAATCAAGTATCAATGCAACAGAACTTAATAATACTACTTCTGAGATCCAGTTGACCAATGCCGGGTTAAACACTAGCAGCTGGGTTGTGTCGGGAAATTCCTATATGTCATTTACCATAAAAAAGAAAAACAGTATTTCCGTTTATTTGAATTACCAGGGTAAAGATGCAAGCCTTGGCGGATATACAAAAGGTCGTTTATGGAATGGAATATATTTTTCACGCCGTTTCTTAGACAATAAATTAAGAATTAGTTTTTCAGTGAATAATGTAATTGATAAATGGTCGAGATGGACTACTACATCTGATTATTTCGGACGTAAGGAAATTGACGATTACAGAGGCACCTGGAATAAAAGATGCCTCAGGATAAGTATCCGCTATTCATTCAATAAAGGCGACAGAGGTTTATCTAACACGCAGAACAGCGATGGTGGTGTTCCATCTACCGGTGGAAAACATTAATTCCATTTATTAAAACTGCGCGTAAATAAAAGGCTGCATATTGGCCGATTGCAATTGTATTATAGCCTGAATCACGAGGACGAATAAAATTATTTTTATCCAAAAAGGAGTATTAATAAACTGTTGTGAAATTTTTCCGAACCACTTTAATGGTATAGCATAAATTGCGAAACTCATCATAAGCAGTATTACATATAAACTTCTTACATTCAGGAAAGGACCAAAATACGACCAGTCCATATCGGTAAAGACCCTGCTGAACATGGTAAATGCTGTTTTAAAATCCTGTGACCGGAAAAATATCCACATGAAAACAATAAGATGAAAAGTAATAATCCAGCTTACAACATCGTAAACTGGTTTCTTTATTTTTTTTCTTAATTTTTTTCTTCTTTTTGATGTAAGCGCATCCCATGTCATTGCAATTCCCTGTAATCCTCCCCATACAACAAATGTCCATGATGCTCCATGCCATAATCCGCAGATCAGAAATGTAACCATCAGCGAAATAATAATACCGCTTTTACCCCAGTTACGCAATTTCAATGAGAGCGGGGTAAATAAATAATCTCTTAACCATGAAGATAATGTTAAATGCCAGCGCCTCCAGAAATCAGTTATGTTTAATGCATGATAGGGTTTGTTAAAATTATTTTCAATTGGAAAGCCCAGTATTCGTGCTATTCCCATTGCCATATCGGTATACCCTGAAAAATCAAAATAAAGTTGAATCGCATAACCATAAATAGCAATAAGGTTTTCAAACCCTGAATAACTTTCGGGCATAAAAAAAACCAGGTCGTTGTATTGCCCCAGGTAATCGGCTATCACGGCTTTTTTTATCAATCCCTGTAGGATCATGAATAAGCCTATATTGATATCGTAATGTTTTATTAATGTAGCCTTTTTTAATTTCGGGAGGAAATCTTTTGCACGTGTAATAGGTCCTGCAATCAACATTGGGAAGAATGTCATGTAGAAAACATAGTTGAGGAAATTTTTTTCTGCTTTGATATTTTCTTTATAAACATCAATTATGTAGCTTATAGTTCGGAAAGTATAAAATGAAATACCAATGGGAAATATTATCCCTAATGGTTTGAAACTATTTCCAAATAAGGAGTACAGCCCTTCAATAATAAAGTTCGTGTATTTAAAATAAATAAGCAAACCAAGGCTTGCACCTATTGATATTGTTAAAAATATTTTTTTATGAATTCTTTTTAATGATTTTTCAATAGATATGGCAAGTATATAATCAATAGAAGTTGTTAAAAGAAGAATGAACAAAAACCACCCGGAAAGTTTGTAATAAAAAAATAAGCTAAATAGAATAACAATTATATTACGTAATGTTTTTTTCTTATAAACAATAGAATAAATGGTAATAAGTAAAGTGAAGAAAAGGAAAAACAGCCCGCTATTGAAGAGAATAGGGTTGTTTTCATCAAAACAAAAAATCCGGTGCAGGCTGTTTACAAAATTCATTTATTAAAAACCGAAATCGTTTATTATCTTAATATTGTCAATCATTTTGTTTCCTATTTATCGGGTATATAGTATAAGAGTATAGAGGTATATGGTTTATTTTTCCTTATTTCCTTATTTCCTTATTCCCTTATACCCTTATACCCTTATTCCTTTATTCCTTTATATTCATGTTTTAATTTCATTTTTTCTTTATCCTATTATAATCCTTCAGGTGGATGAGGTCCCAGTACAGTAGTTGGCGGACGTTTTGACGCTTTTTCTTTTGGAAAATCCATAATTACCGGGTTCATGCATTTATTCATCATGAACGATGCAATGGAATCCATCCATGCTCCTGCTGATTTTGTTGTTGGATGTGCGCCGTCTTTACACCTGTCGAATGTAAGGTTGAGCGAGGGAAAGTATCGCTGTCGCCCAACATTTTTTAAAATAAGTTTATTGATACCGGAATCTTTTTTCCAGTTAGGCGGACCAACCCAAATGTATTTTCTGTCGCCAACTTGTTTTAAAATATTTTTTGCAAACGGTTCTCTGTCTTTTAAAATATCTTTTATGAAAAGCTCATTTCCGCCTATGACAAGGATGATATACGTAGGGTCGAATTTTTTTATAAAATATGAGATCGTATCGCAGTTGCCATACCATAAAGTTGAAGAGCTGTACCAGATAACAGAATTCATAGTATGCCCGTTTTCCTTGCAATAGTCATTAAGTCTTAATCCTAATCCTTCAAGCATGGAATCGCCTATAAGTAGAAACCGTTGCGCTGAAGAATCAATAGGAGTGGTTTCAACTTTAGCAAAATCGCGGGGATTTACCAGGCAATATGCAAGAAGAGGTTCAGAAGGAGAGAAAAATTCTTTAATCCCATTTTGTTTTATTTCGAACTTCCCGATTTTAATAGGTTTTTCAGTAAATGAATAGATAGTAAATACAAATATTAAAATTATAAGCAGCGAAAAGATTTGTCCGAAAGGTGATCTATTTCTCTTTGAAATTTTTTTCAGAAATATAAATATTTGCTTAGCGTAATTTTTCAACTTCATTATTACTAATTATTTTTCCTGCTTTGAGCAAACATCCATTTATACATTTCAGGTTCAGCATATGCATTTACCCAGCAATTATGAGCTATTCCGGGGTACTCGGTGTATTTTGGATTTCCACCGGCTTTTATTATAGCATTTATCATGTTGCGTGAACGCGAGACCATAACCAGTTTATCCATTTCGCCATGGAAAGCCCAAACAGGGATATTTTTTACAACAGCTGCTTTTGCTGTATCTGCACCGCCACATACCGGAACTGCTGCGGCAAACTTTTCGGGCCATCGGCAAATGGCATCCCATGTGCCAAAACCACCCATCGATAAACCTGTAATATAAATTCTGTTGGTGTCGATATTTAAATTTTTTATTAATGAATCCAAAAGAAGCATAGTTCTTTTAAGATATATCGAGGGAGATGAAGGCATGGTATGCGAAGGTAATTTCCAGTCGGTTTCTGTCCAGCGGAATCCTTTTGCGCACTGAGGCGCTAATAAATAGCAGGGATATTTTTCCCTGTTGCTGTCGGATGCAAATTTTTTCGCTCCATTAGTCAGTTGCATTGTATTATCATTACCGCGTTCCCCTGCACCATGAAGAAATATCACCAATGGATATTTCTTTGATGAGTCACATTGTTGCGGGCGCATAAAGCGATATGGCAGCGAATCGTTAGAAAAGGAAACGAAAATATGTTTTTCAAATATGCTGTCGTTTTGCCCATACATAAAGGAGAATGAAAAGGCAGCAATTGCCAGTAAAACATGTTTAATATATGAAATCCTATTGAGCATCAATTTATTTAAACGTATATGCAAAGCTATTTTAAAAACTTTTTGTGAAGGTAACTATTTCTATTTTTTTTTAACAAAATGGTTAACAAAAGAAATACCAATGAAGCTATGAACGGTGAACAGGGAACAACAAACGATGAACACAATCTACCAACTAATAATTAATAGCTATTATCTACTAACAATGCCCGTAATTTTAACTTTATGATGATCAATTATCATCTTGAACTTGTTGGAATATGGTATATTGAGCCTGTCCTTTATGTCATATTGAGCTTGTCTATAATTGTCATATTGAGCTTGTCGAAATATGGCTTTTTAACTCTACCTGGCAGATATTATTTTATCGTTCAATAACACAACCGGTTGTTAAAATAAAAATAAATGTTTTTTGAATATAATAAGTTGTTAATTTTGTGGTCTAAAATTTATTGTTTATGAAAAGGTTAATAGTTTTATCTGCCGCTTTAATGTTGTCAACATTAAGTTTCTCTCAAAAGATTATCAAATCGGATGTTCCCGAAAGTATAAATAAAGCATTTGTTATGAAGTTCCCTAATGCTACTAATGAAAATTGGGAAAAGAAAGATACGCTTTATGAAATCAGTTTTATGATCGAACAGTCAGCAACTGAAGCGGTATTCAATGATAAAGGTACATGGATGGAAACGGAATGGGAAATCCCTATGATATATACTCCTAAAGCAATGAAAAATTATTTGGATACAGCTTATGCAGGATATAAGATCAACGAAATTGAAATAATGGAATATCCTAATGATGGTAAGCTTTATAAAGCCGAAATCTCAAAAAAGAAAGATTGTAAGAATGTTTATTTTTCTCTGAAAAGCGAATTTAAAAAAGTTGAAACTGCAGTATGTGAGAAAAAGAAAAAATGTAAAAAACAAAAAACACCAGTTGATCCCAAATTATAATGAAATTATTATTTAGAATAATTTTCGGAATTTGTTTTTCCTTTTTAATATTTGATTGCGGTGCACAGGAAAAAACAGATTCTGTAATTACTTCCAGATATTTTATTGTTGTCCATGGTGGCGCGGGAAATATGACACCAAACAATCTTCCCGATAGTTTATTATATAAGGAAAAACTTACCGAAGCATTAAAGAAAGCATCCGATACGCTTGCAAAAGGCGGTACCAGTCTTGATGCTGTTGAAGTGGCAATTCATGTTCTTGAGGATTCCCCATTGTTCAATGCAGGCAAAGGCGCAGTGTTTAATGACGAAGGAAAGAATGAACTGGATGCTTCCATTATGGATGGGAAAACCCTGAAAGCCGGAGCTGTAGCCGGAGTTACTACTGTCCGTAATCCAATCTCTGCTGCACGTGCCGTAATGGAAAAATCGAAACATGTGATGCTGATAGGTAAAGGCGCTGAAATGTTTGCAAAAGAACAAGGACTGGAAATTGTTGATCCCTCTTATTTCTTCGACCAGAAACGCTGGAATTTATATTTAAAATTAAAAGGCAAATCGGATATTAAAACAACAGGAGCCGATACTGCTCATGGAACCGTTGGAGTTGTTGCGCTTGATAAATACGGAAACCTGGCAGCAGGAACATCTACCGGTGGACTTTCGAATAAAAAATACGGAAGGATTGGCGATTCGCCCATTATTGGAGCAGGAACTTATGCCAACAATAAAACCTGTGCTGTTTCTTGTACCGGGACAGGTGAATATTTTATCCGTAATGTGGTGGCTTACGATATGTCGGCATTGATGGAATATAAAGGCTATACAATACAGCAGGCAGCCGATCATATTATTCATGAAAAATTGCAATCACAGGGTGGCGATGGTGGACTTATAGCTCTTGATAAAAATGGCAACTACACCATGACCTTTAATACCGAAGGCATGTTCCGCGGCTATGCAGATTCAAGCGGGGAAGTAAAGGTTTTGTTGTTTAAATAATTTATTCTTTTATAAGTTTCTACTATTGTGGATGTATTTTGCCATCCGCATAAGTCCATGGTTTAAAGCATTATTAAAATTACTTCAAATAATTAAATACGGCAATTATACTTTGCTTATCTATTTTTCTTTTATTTTTATCGGAATATTTATAAAAATTTTAACAATGAAAAATTTAATTGATTTCACAGGATTATATTCACTATCAAAAACATTACGTTTTGAACTTATTCCACAAGGAAAAACTTTAGAGAATATAGAGAAGAAAGGTCTTCTAAAACAAGATGAAGCCCGTGCCGAAAAATATAAAAAAGTAAAAAAGATAATTGATGAATATCACAAAGATTTTATTGAAAAATCATTAAATACAATCAAACTCGAAGGATTGGAATATTATTATGATTTGTATTTAAAAACAAATAAAGAAGATAAGGAAATAAAGGAGTTTAGTAAGCAAAAAGAGCGTTTAAGAAAACAAATCGCCAATGCTTTTAAAGCGAATGAAAAGTTTAAAACACTTTTTCTAAAAGAACTTATAAAAGAAGATTTATTAAGCTTTGTAAGTAATGAAGAAGATAAAGCTGATATAAAAGAATTTAAAGACTTCACTACTTATTTCATTGGCTTTCACCAGAACAGGGAAAATATGTATGTTGCTGAAGAAAAAGCAACAGCCATAGCCTATCGTTTAATAAATGAAAATCTGCCCAAGTTCATTGATAATATTAAAATATTTGAGAAGATAAAAAATGAAGCACCTGAGCTGATTAATCAGTTAAATCAGGTGTTAAGCGAAATGGAAGAAATAGTACAGGGTAAAACTTTAGAAGAAATTTTTTCTCTGAATTATTTTAATCAAACACTTACTCAAACCGGAATTGATTTATACAATATTGTTATAGGTGGCAGAACGCCTGAGGAAAATAAGACCAAAATAAAAGGATTAAACGAATATATCAATACTGATTTCAACCAAAAGCAAACAGATAAGAAGAAAAGGCAACCTAAATTTAAACAACTTTACAAACAAATATTAAGCGACAGGCATAGCGTGTCGTTTATGCCCGAATCTTTCGAGAACGATAATCAATTGCTTGAATCTATTGAAAATTTTTACACAAATGAATTGTTGCATTATTCTACCGAAGGTAAATCAATAAGTATTCTCGAAGCCATTAAGAATGCTGTAGGCAACCTAAGTTCATTTAATTTATCAAAGATTTATTTACGAAATGATACATCTCTGACTGATATTTCTCAAAAAGTATTTGGCGATTGGGGTGTAATAAGTAAAGCATTGCAGGATTATTACGAAAAAACAAATCCTTTAAAACCAAAAGAAAAACAGGAAAAATACGAAGAACGAAAAGACAAATGGCTCAAACAGGATATTGATATTCAAACTCTGCAAACAGCCATTGACCATTATGAAAATGAAACCGTAAAAGAAAAAAATAATGGGAATGTCATCAACGATTATTTTGCAAAGTTTGGAATGAATAATGAAAGCAAAATAGATTTATTGCAAAATGTTTATCAAAATTATAATATCATTAAAGATTTATTGAATACTCCTTTTCCTGAAAGCGAAAAACTTGGAAGTAATAAAGAGTTGGTAAACCTTATCAAAGCTTTTCTCGACAGCATAATGAATGTTATTCATTTTGTTAAACCATTAAGTTTAAAAGATAGCGACAAAGAAAAAGATGAATCCTTTTACAGTTTGTATACAGGACTTTATGACCAATTAAATCATACTATTTCGATTTATAACCAGGTGCGAAATTATCTTACTCAAAAACCATATAGTACTGAAAAATTTAAATTGAATTTTGAGAATTCCACTTTAATGGATGGTTGGGATTTAAACAAAGAAGCCGATAACACAACTATTATTTTACGAAAAGACAATCTGTTTTATATAGGTATAATGGATAAAAAGAACAATCATATTTTTAAGCATATACCCGAAATGATAGACTATGAACCGCATTACGAGAAAATTATTTATAAATATTTCCCCGATGCTTCTAAAATGATTCCTAAATGCAGCACTCAATTAAAAACAGTTGTAAGTCATTTTGAATCTAATATAACGGATAAGATAATTGAAGGTAAAAGTTTTGATAGCGCTTTAAAAATAACAAAAAGGATATTTGAATTAAATAATTTTGTTTATGATGATATTTCAAAAACAATGGTTTTATCTGAGGATAATGAAAAAAGACCAAAAATGTTTCAGAAAAAATACCTGGAAATATCAAAGGATATTGACGGATTTAAAGATGCATTAAAAGACTGGATAAACTTTTGTATTGATTTTTTAAATAAATATGAGAGTACTAAGCATTATTCTTTCAATTTTAAGAATAGCGAATTATATAATTCGCTTGATGAATTTTATGGAGATATCGATACTCAAACATACAAAATTACTTATAATAATATTCCTGTTTCATTTATCGAAAGCCTTGTTAATGAAGGAAAGCTATACTTATTCCAAATTTACAATAAAGACTTTTCGCCATTCAGCAAGGGGAAACCTAACCTACACACGCTTTATTGGAAAATGCTTTTTGATGAGGAAAATTTAAATGATGTGGTTTATAAACTTAACGGGCAAGCCGAGGTTTTCTATCGCAAATCATCAATTAAAGAAAGCAACAAAGTAATTCATAACGCAAACGAAACTCTGACAAATAAAAATCCTGATAATGAAAAAGCAACAAGCAAATTCGATTATGATATAATTAAGGATAAACGCTACACCCTTGATAAATTCCAGTTTCATGTTCCAATTACAATGAACTTTAAAGCCGATGGAATATTAAACATTAATCCTAAAGTTAACGAATTTCTTAAAAACAATCATGATGTAAACATCATTGGCATCGACCGTGGCGAAAGGCATTTGCTTTATTATACTTTGATAAATCAACAGGGCGAAATACTCGAACAGGATACTTTAAATATTATTGAAAACGAAAAACAAAAAGTTGATTATCATAATCTGCTTGATAAGAAAGAAGGAACAAGAGCCGAAGCCCGCAAGGACTGGGGAACAATTGAAACTATAAAAGAATTAAAAGAAGGTTATCTCTCGCAGGTAATTCATAAACTTACCACTTTAATGGTTAAGCATAATGCTATTATTGTAATGGAAGATTTGAATATGGGCTTTATGCGTGGCAGGCAGAAAGTAGAAAAACAGGTTTATCAGAAGTTTGAAAAAATGCTTATTGACAAACTAAATTATCTTGTTGATAAAAGCAAAAAAGCCAATGAGTCAGGTGGCGTACTTCGTGCTTTACAGCTTGCAAATAAATTCGAAAGTTTTAAAAGCATGGGTAAACAAAATGGTTTTATTTTTTATGTGCCTGCATGGAACACCAGTAAAATGGACCCTGTAACAGGCTTTGTTAATTTGTTTGATACCCGTTATGAGAATTTAGAAAAAGCAAAAGCCTTCTTTAATAAATTTAATTCTATATGCTATAATCAAACAAAAGACTATTTTGAATTTGAATTTAATTACGCTAATTATACTGCTAAAGCCGAAGGAACAAAAACAAACTGGATACTTTGCACGTATCAAAATCGTATTGAAACCTTCCGCAACACAGCTAAGAACAGCCAGTGGGATAACCGAGAAATTATACTTACAAACGAGTTTGTTAAATTATTTGAACAACACGGTATTGATTATAAAAACAACAATGAGTTAAAAAGCGCTATAGTAATGCAAACAGAGAAAGCATTTTTTGAACGCTTGCTTTATTTATTAAAACTCACTTTGCAAATGCGTAATAGTATTACAGGCACTGAAACAGATTACCTTATTTCGCCTGTTGCAAACGATGAAGGAGAGTTTTACAATAGCCGTAATGCAAATAATAAATTACCTCAAAACGCCGATGCCAACGGGGCATATAATATTGCCCGCAAAGGATTGTGGTGTTTGCAACAAATAAACAAAACAGACGATTTAAAGAAAATAAAATTGGCAATCTCAAATAAAGAGTGGTTGCAGTTTGTGCAAAATAATAATTAATAAATTCGCCTCTACGAGGCTTAATTTTAAGTTGTGCTTTGTCTTTTTACCATAATTACGCGCCTACGGCGCTGTATAACATAAAATAAGTTTTATGCTTTGCATGTTGAAATTGCAAAACTATGAAAGCCACATAGTGGCGATATTATGGTAAAAAAATAAACAAAGAAACACAAGTGCCGCCTGCCTTGCCGGTAGGCAGGTAAGTGCGACATTATAAAACAATACTTATGGCAAACACATACACACAACTCAATATGCACGTTGTCTTTGCTGTTAAAGGCAGAGAGAATTTATTAATGAACACTTTTCGGGATGAATTGTTTAGATATATTTCAGGCATTTTAAAAAGAATAAACAAAAAATAATAAAAGCTTCGTAGAGGCGATATTTTGGTAAGAACAGGAAACAAAGAAAACAATACAAGCCTCGTAGAGGTGTAATTATGGTAAAAAGAATACTGAAATAAAATAGTAAAGCCACGTAGTGGCGATATTATGGTAAAAAAATAAACAAAGAAACACAAGTGCCGCCTGCCTTGCCGGTAGGCAGGTAAGTGCGACATTATAAAACAATACTTATGGCAAACACATACACACAACTCAATATGCACGTTGTCTTTGCTGTTAAAGGCAGAGAGAATTTATTAATGAACACTTTTCGGGATGAATTGTTTAGATATATTTCAGGCATTTTAAAAAATATTGAGCAATTTCCATTAGCAGTAAATGGTTATAAAGACCATGTCCATTTGTTTTTTGAATTGCAACCGACAAAATCACTATCGGATATTATAAGAGTGGTAAAATCCAATTCATCAAAATGGATTAATGATAGTAAATTAATAAAAGGAAAGTTTTCATGGCAGGAAGGCTACGGCGGGTTTTCATATTCGCGCTCTCAAAGAAATAATGTTATTCAGTATATCGTAAATCAGGAAGAACATCATAGAAAGAAAACATTTCGGGAAGAATATTTAGAGTTATTAAAATTGTTTGAAATTGATTTCAATGAGCAGTATATTTTTGAGTTTTATGATTGATATTTTTACGAAATAATAATGTCGCCTCTACGAGGCTTAATAAGGATTATTCTCTTTTGTTACCATAATTGCGCGCCTACGGCGCTATATGTTATTAAAAGTATAGACTTATAAATAGTCATGTAGTAGTGATATTACGGCAAAAACAAAAAAATATAAGCCTCGTAGATACGATATTTTGGTAAGAACAGGAAACAAAGAAAACAATACAAGCCTCGTAGAGGTGTAATTATGGTAAAAAGAATACTGAAATAAAATAGTAAAGCCACATAGTGGCGGTATTATGGTAAAAACTAAGTACAAACAAAATATACTAAGCCACGTAGTGGCGACATTATAAAATATAATACATGGAATCATACATCACATTATCATTTCTAAACGATTTTATTTTTTGTCCGCGTTCCATTTATTTTCACCAGTTATATAGCGGGCTGAATTATGAGTTATATAAGCAAAAACCACAGATAGCAGGTGAAGCAGCTCATAGTACTGTTGAGAATAAGAATTATAGTACACGAAAAGATATACTTCAGGATGTTGAAGTTTTTTCAGAAAAATATAATATCTGCGGAAAAATTGATGTGTTCGATTGTAAAGCAGGAAAACTAATTGAAAGAAAACGGGAGGTAAAAACTATTTACGATGGTTATGTATTCCAGGTTTATGCACAATGTCATGCGCTAAGAGAAATGGGTTATACCGTGAATGAAATTATTATTCATGATATGGTTCATAATAAAAATTATCCTATTCCACTTCCCGAAAATGATAATGAAATGCAATCAAAATTTGAAAAATTAATTTCTGAAATAAATAATTTCAATATAAATGTAACTAATATTGAGGCAAATAAGTTAAAGTGTGAAAAATGTATTTATTCACAACTTTGTGATATTTCGCCATGTTAAGCTATCCCGATTTTAAAGAAAAAACCATTGTCGTTGTATATACCAGCGAAGGACAACGGTTTTCGTTTCAGAACGACAATTTAATTGTTACCGATGCCGATGCAGTGGTTATATTACAAACCACCTGTTACCGGATGCTGGCGCTATGGATAGTAGGACATTGTACTATAACATCAGGGTTGCTTGAACGAAGTAAAAAATTTGCTTTTCCGATTTACCTGTTATCAGTAAATTTCCGATGTATTGGTTTGTGGAGTTCGCCTACCGAAGGAAATTTTTTATTACGTAACAAACAATACAATTATGATAGTCTTGATATAGCAAGGCACATTGTAAAGAACAAAATTAAAAACCAGATAATACAATTAAAAAGTATCAGGAATAAAGATGATAAGCTACAGCAATCAATAAAATTAATGCAGGATTATGAAAACCAAATAAGCAGTTTTAATAATTTGCAGGAATTATTAGGTATTGAGGGTGTTTCATCACGTTTATATTTTTCCGAATGGTTTACCGGAATGGATTGGCAGGGGCGAAAGCCCCGTGCAAAGCGCGACCCTGTTAATGTATTGCTTGATATTGGTTATACATTTTTATTTTACCTTGTTGAAAATATGCTTAACCTTTATGGATTTGATATATATAAAGGTGTTTATCATCAATTTTTTTACCAGCGAAAATCGCTTGCATGCGACCTGGTTGAACCTTTTCGCTGTATAGTTGATAAGCAAATTAAAAATGCCTATAACCTAAAGCAAATAAAAACCGAAGATTTTGAAATTATTAAAGGTCAATATGTATTAAAATATGCAAAAAGTAAAGAATATACTCGTTGGCTTTTACAAGCTATTATAGAATATAAAGAAGATATTTTTCTATATACCCAGCGTTACTATCGTTCGTTTATTCGGAGCAAGTCAATTGATGATTTTCCTGTTTTTCTTATTAATCAGCCTGTAGAAAAAAATTAAAATATGCTATTGGTTTCATACGATATTAGTGATGATAAACTAAGAACAAGATTCTCAAAGTTTCTTGGAAAATTCGGCTATCGTTTACAATACTCAGTTTTTGAAATAAAAAACAGTGATAGGATTTTAGAAAATATTACTACTCAAATTGAAAAATATTTCGGAAAACAATTTGACCAAACCGATAGCGTGATAATTTTTATCTTAAATAAGACCTGTGAAAAAATAAAATTTGGTTATGCAAAGAATAGTGATGAAGATTTAATAATCATTTAGTTTTTTGTAAATTTGCAAACCTAAGTCTTAATGCAAAAAAACATGATATTTTATATGTTTTTATCAATACACTTAAAAAAGCATAAATTCTATTTATTTGATAATTAATGCTTTTGTTTTAAAGAATATATATTTATCTGTTTAAAGCATTATTAAAATTTCTACTATTGTAGATTTTTCGTGTACTTTTAAAGCACCTTCTTGTTTAAAGCATTATTAAAATTTCTACTATTGTAGATTCATGGTTTGGATTTAGGGCAAAAGATGTTTAAAGCATTATTAAAATTTCTACTATTGTAGATGATAAGGTATCAGCCAAAAGGTTATTTGTTTAAAGCATTATTAAAATTTCTACTATTGTAGATTTCAAATCCAGGAACTTCTTGTTTTAGTGTTTAAAGCATTATTAAAATTTCTACTATTGTAGATAGGCAGCATCTAATTTATTACGATATTGTTTAAAGCATTATTAAAATTTCTACTATTGTAGATATATCGTTGTGGATAGTCATTTATATTGTTTAAAGCATTATTAAAATTTCTACTATTGTAGATAGGCTTTCGTCAACTATTATAAAAGCAGTTTAAAGCATTATTAAAATTTCTACTATTGTAGATGATGGCTGTGAGTTGATTATCGAATAAGGTTTAAAGCATTATTAAAATTTCTACTATTGTAGATTGGAGGTACTTATCCTAGTGGTAAGTTAGTTTAAAGCATTATTAAAATTTCTACTATTGTAGATTTATCAGGCAATGCAATAACCAAACAAGTTTAAAGCATTATTAAAATTTCTACTATTGTAGATATAACTTTTGTACTTCCTGAATTTTAGTTTAAAGCATTATTAAAATTTCTACTATTGTAGATATGCAAACTTCCCGCATAGTCATTTGTTGTTTAAAGCATTATTAAAATTTCTACTATTGTAGATAGGAAGAAGGATTTGATGTTACTGAGAAGTTTAAAGCATTATTAAAATTTCTACTATTGTAGATAATCAATACTTGGAAATAGATCTACGAAAGTTTAAAGCATTATTAAAATTTCTACTATTGTAGATAAAAGGCAACAATACTAAGTTATCAGAAGTTTAAAGCATTATTAAAATTTCTACTATTGTAGATGCTGTCGATGCTTGTTACCAGTCCCTTGTTTAAAGCATTATTAAAATTTCTACTATTGTAGATTGCAGTTGAGGTCAGCTAATTGTTATCGGTTTAAAGCATTATTAAAATTTCTACTATTGTAGATTCAATACTTCATTCTAATATTAACTGGTTTAAAGCATTATTAAAATTTCTACTATTGTAGATTTTGCCCCAAGCATCTTCACGTAATCCGTTTAAAGCATTATTAAAATTTCTACTATTGTAGATATTGTAAATTGCCATGTTGGAAAATATGAAGTTTAAAGCATTATTAAAATTTCTACTATTGTAGATTAGGACAAAACATTATAAGTAAATGAAAGTTTAAAGCATTATTAAAATTTCTACTATTGTATAATTCTTCGTATTAACTAAGAATGATGGTTAAAGTTATTATTACTATTTCTGTATTTACTTTTTGCTTGCTTATTTTAAAATGTATGAAAAAAATTTTGAGCATGCTTCACACAGTTTTTTATACACTCCCGAATATTCAGATGTTCGTCGATACAGTCAACCCTGTAACGATTTCCATGAACCTTGTAACGATTGCAGCTTCCCCTGTAATCGAATCAGGGTTTAGTGAAATAATATCAGCTTAGGTTGTAGTCAATACAATCAACCTTGTAACGATTTCCATGAACCTTGTAACGATTGCAGCTTCCCTTGTAATCGAACCAGGGTTTAGTGAAATAATATCAGCTTAGGTTGTAGTCGATACAGTCAACCCTGTAACGATTTCCATGAACCTTGTAACGATTGCAGCTTTCCCTGTAATTGAACCAGGGTTTAGTGAAATGATTTCCCGAAACCATTAATTATAGTAATAGTTGTGCTTTATCATTTTTTTTGTGATAAAAATAATATTGTGCATTGTTGCAGCGTTATATATATAAACCAACCTAAATAAAATGTATATGTAAACGGATATTTACTTCTACCCGAAAAAGAAAGGAGGTGTTAAATATGTCACGAATGAAAAAAACTTCACGCACATTGCAGAAAGCAATGAAGCGACTGGCGGGAGTAAAAGCAATATCCGGTTCGCTCGACTTAGGCAACAGTATGTCGGTTGCTGGTTTTGAAAGTAAAATCCTGGATGTTGAAAATAAGATTAGTAGTTATAACAAGCTTCTTGCCGATGCCGATGCTGCATTGAATGATTTCCTGAAAAGCGAAAATGATTTGGCCGGTTACTCAAAACGTATGCTTGAGGCAGTTGCTTCGGTTTATGGTCACGATAGTAATGAATACGAACAGGCAGGAGGGAAGCGCGATAGCGACCGTAAACGCCCGGTAAGAAAAACCAAGGTTAAAGCATCATAAGCTTTGTAAATAGAAAACGTAACACAACCTGCTATACAGCGCTAATAGCGGGTTTTCTTTTTTTTATAAGTTGATTTAGCGTAGCCGAAATAGCTGGTTGAGCATAGCCAAAACCAATAATTTTGGATGGATATCTTTGAAATAATAACAACAACAACTTTGGCTTTGATTATACTCGTCCTTATTAAGAATGCAAGAGCAAATTTGATCAGAGCGAGTTATGCCTATTTATCGCTACTTGTCGCGGATAGGAACAAAATAAGAAAAATGCAAATCTGTTCCGTATCGGTATATTGGACTATTACATCTATACAATCGGTATTATTCTTCTTCGTTTACATTCCCACGTTCTTTATATCTTTTATAAACCGTATAAATCAAGCCATCGCCAAGTCCTATGCGGGGAACAAAAACATAATCTGTTTTGGTGTTTTTCATAATGTAAATAAAAATTTCGGCAGCAGGAATAATAACATCGGCGCGGTCGGGGCGCATGCCCATATCTGTAATGCGTTCCTGTAAAGTCAAACTGCTTAATTCTTTGAGTCCCTTTTTTAAATGGTGATAACTTAATGAACTGTCGGGTTGTGTGGAATAAAGTTTCGAGAGTTTATTAATGTTTCCGCCGGAACCTATAAGATAGATTTTTCCGAAATCGTTTTTGAATTGATCAAGCCATGTTTTTAAATTTTCCCATTCTTCTGCATGAGCTTTTGCACTAAGGATTCGGATGGTGCCTAACTGAAACGAGTTGGAAGCAAGCAGCACACCATCTTTTATTACCGATATTTCGGTACTTCCACCGCCAACATCAATATACATGGCGACATGATATTTCTTTTCTATCAAAATATTGTTGGATGCACATAATATCCGCGCTTCTTCAATACCATCAATCACACGTACATCAATTCCCGAAGCGTTTCTTATACTTTCAATAATTGCTTTATTGTTGCTGGCTTCACGCATTGCCGATGTGGCGCAGGCAATATAATCAACAGGTTTGTAAACATCGATAAGGAGTTTAAAAGCATTCATTGTTTTCAGAAGGTTGTAAACCCTTTGTTCGGATATGCTTCCGGTATTGAAAACATCTTCACCCAGTCGTAACGGTATGCGTATAAGCGAAGCTTTCTCAGCTTTAGGAATTCCGTCAATCTCAAAAACATTAGCGAAGTAAAGTCGTACAGCGTTCGAGCCTATATCAATTGATGCAAAAAGCATATAGTAATATTTTTAATTTATTTTATCAGGTACAAATTTTTTCAGGTAATTGTATATCTCTACCTGGGAGCGGATTTTTTTACCTTTGGTAATTTTGTACTGGTTATAGTTTTTACTGGAAAGCAGCCTTGCCTTAGTGTTATCCGAAAGCTGAATGTTCAGTATATCGAGCAATTCCTTTTGAAGGTTTTTATCTTCAATAGGACAGGTAACTTCAACACGGTAATCCAGGTTGCGCTTCATCCAGTCGGCTGATGAAATATAGTATTTGGGTTTATCGTTATTACAGAAAACAAAAATCCTGGAATGTTCAAGAAAGCGGTCTACAATACTTATAATTTCGATGTTCTCGCTCAACCCTGGAATTCCGCTTTTCAATATGCAGGTGCCACGCGCGATGATTTTAATTATTACTCCTTCATGACTTGCATGGTAAAGTTTATGGCACAGTTCCATATCAATAAGGTTATTCAGCTTTAAAATGATCCATGCTTTTTTACCTGCACGGGCATTTTCAATTTCCCTGTCAAGCATTTTATTTAAAAAGTTACGAAGGTAAAAAGGCGAAACAATAAGCTTATCGAATGATAACGGGTTATATTTATTTTCAAATAATGTGAATACTTTATCAACATCCTGAGCTATCGAAGGATTGCAGGTGAAAAAGCTTTCATCGGCAAATACCTTTGCTGTTTCTTCATTATAATTTCCTGTGCCGATATTGCAGTAATATACATTTTCTCCTTTTTCTTTTCTTTTAATAAGCATAAGCTTGGAATGAACTTTCAGCCCGGGTATACCGAAAATTATTTTTACGCCTTCATCAATTAATTTTTCCGACCAGTGGATATTGGCTTCTTCGTTGAAACGAGCCTGCAGCTCCATGTATACCGTAACTTTCTTTCCATTGCGTGCGGCATTCACCAAAGCGTTTATAACGTTTGAATCGCTGGCAAGCCGGTACAATGTCATTTTAATTGATCTGACATCGGGGTCGATAGAAGCTTCGCGTAAAAGGTCGATCACATATTCAAACGACTGGTAAGGAAAATGCAATAAGATATCTTTTTGCTTTATACAACTGAAAAATGAACGGGTAAGGGGAAGGTCTTTATGATGAAGTGGCTTGAGTACCGGGAATTCCAGCTTTGATGAACCGATATTAGGAAAATCAATGAAGTCTTTAAAATTATGATACCTGTCGCCACCAATTAAATCGTCGCGGTCAGAGATTTTGAATTTTTTTATCAGGATATTCAAAAGGAAATCGGGAATGTTCCTGTCGTAAATAAAACGTACCGGGCGTCCCTGTTTTCGTTGTTTTAAACATTCGGAAATAAGTTCCATGAAGTTCTTTGAAATATCGTTGTCGATATCCATTTCAGCATCACGGGTAAATTTTATGGTGTATGCCTGGAAAATATTGTAATCGAAAATGCTGAAAATATCTTCAAGGCAATAACGGATAATGTCGTCGAGGATGATGATGCAATTGCGTTTATCGGTTTTGGGAAGAATCAGAAAACGGGAAACATTGCCTGTAGGAACTTTGATAAGTGCAAAATCTTCATGTTCCTGGTCTTCCTTTTTCTGCATATGTACCGCGAGGTATATGGATTTATCTTTAAGCTTGGAGCTGTGCTCAAAGTTTTTGATCATGATGGGGAACAAGTGTGGCCTTACTTTATGATGGAAATAATTTTTTACATATTCCCCCTGTTCTTTATTCAGTTGTTTTTCGTTGAGGATAAAAATATTTTTATTGGCCATTTCTTCAACGATTTGCCTGTAAACAGAAACAAAATCCTTTTGTTGCTTTATGACGATTTCATTAATTCTTTTTAGGTTTTCCTTTGGGTCGAAGCCGTCGTAATCGTGTGCAGTTACAGGAAGCGTGGACATTCGTGAAAGGGTAGCAACGCGAACCCTGAAAAATTCATCAAGGTTATTTGAAAAGATTCCCAGGAATTTCATTCGTTCAACCAGTGGGGTTGAAGGTGTGGCGGCTTCCTGCAAAACGCGCTGATTGAAATAGAGCCAGCTGATTTCCCTATTGATAAAATTATTAAGAGAAATATTTTTTTGCATTAATCAAGCATTTTTGGAAATAGAACGAAGTTGGTTTTACATGAAGCTTTAGGAATGTCAGTCCATTTGTCTGTTTTAAATTCTAAAGAAATAACGCCGGAAGTGGGTAGCAGGTCTATTTTTTCATCAAGAAAAATATTAGCAAATTGTGTGAGTGCAGGATTATGCCCAACTATCATTACAGAATCCACTTCATCGTTTAATGAAAAAAGTAAATTAAAAATTTTGTCTTCATCAACCTGGTAAATGTTCCTGCTTATTTCAATTCGTTCTACCGGGAAGAATATTCCGGCAGCAATAAGCTTGGCAGTTTCATGCGCTCTTTTAGCATGACTGGAAATAAGTAAATCCAGTTTTACATTTTTTTCATTCAGTTGCTTGATTATTTTTTTTGTTTTATTGATGCCCTTTTCAACCAGGGGTCTGTCAACATCAGGTAAATCAGGAAAATCCCATGATGATTTTGCATGGCGCACAACATATAAAGTCTTCATGAAAACAAATTTAATTGTATAAAATCTAAAACATTTTTAATATTCGTTCTAATCATCTTTACTAAATCAAAGATGATTAGAACGAGTTATGCCAATTTATCCGGTTTGTCGTGGCTGAGAACAAAATAATATTTTTGCAGTTACCACAACGACCAGTTATGTATCGGTTTTAAGTAAGTCTGTTAATATGCAAACAAAGGCATATCTTTCGTAAGCTCCAGAACTTTTTCTTTTACGTTGCTTATCACTTTCTCGTTATCAATATTGCTGATTACTTCATCTATCATTTCCACGATCAACGGCATGTGTTCTTCTTTCATGCCACGGGTAGTGATAGCCGGTGTTCCAACGCGAAGCCCTGAAGTCTGGAAAGGCGAACGGCTGTCGAATGGAACCATGTTCTTGTTTACAGTGATGTCAGCTTTTACTAAGGTGTTCTCAACAAGTTTCCCGGTTATTTCAGGGAATTTAGTGCGCAGGTCAATAAGCATTAAATGATTGTCAGTGCCGCCGCTTATTACCTTGTAACCTTTATCGGTAAAGCATTTCGACATTACCTTAGCATTCTTCATTACTTGTATTATATATTGCTTGTATTCTTCAGATAAGGCTTCGCCAAAGGCAACAGCTTTTGCAGCGATAACATGTTCCAGCGGGCCACCCTGAACACCCGGGAATACGGCAGAATCAATCAATGCCGACATCATCTTTATTTCTCCTTTCGGAGTGGTATATTTCCATGGATTTTCAAAATCTTTTCCGATAATGATAATACCGCCTCTTGGTCCGCGTAATGTTTTATGTGTTGTAGAAGTGATGATATGACAATAAGGAACAGGATTATTCAATTGTTTCCTGGCAATAAGCCCGGCAGGATGTGCAATATCAGCCATCAGGATGGCTCCTATTTTGTCGGCAATTTCACGCATGCGTTTATAATCCCAGTCGCGTGAATATGCTGAAGCGCCTGCCAGTAATAATTTCGGTTTTTCTTTCAGCGCCACTTCTTCCATCTTATCGTAATTGATAACGCCTGTTTCTTCTTCTACGCCATAAGAAAGAGCATTAAAATACATGCCTGAAAAATTAACAGGTGAACCATGTGAAAGATGTCCGCCGTGAGCAAGGTTTAATCCCATGAATGTATCACCGGGTTTTAAGCAGGCTAAGAAAACAGCCATGTTTGCCTGTGCGCCTGAGTGAGGCTGAACATTGGCATATTCAGCGCCAAACAATTCTTTAAGCCTGTCGATAGCGAGTTGTTCGGTTTGATCTACCATCTGGCAACCGCCATAGTAACGTTTACCGGGATAACCTTCTGCATATTTATTGGTCATGCATGAACCCATTGCCTGTAAAACCTGATCACTTACGAAATTCTCAGAAGCTATTAGTTCTATACCGTGCATCTGACGTTGTAACTCTTTATTGATGATGTCAAAAACTTTTTCGTCTTTTTTCATTTGATGTAAAATTTGTTTAGTTCTTCAAAATTAAAATTTATTAAGATATGTGTATAATTTTTAATGAAAAATATGATGAAATAACATTATCTAAGAATAAAATTTATACCCGTTCTTATCCATTTTGAAAAAATGATTAGTACGAGTTATGCCGATAGTAATGCTTGTTGAAAGATTATTTTTGTAGTCGCCGCGGCGACCTGTTACACATTGGTATAATATCATTCCCGGTATACTTGTATTTTAAGAGGTTTGGCTCGAAAGGAAAATGTATACCGACAGAAAAGAGTTTTGCAAAAATATTTTTTGTTTTCTGTACGGTATAACTCGTTCTAAAAAGTTTTGCCTTTGCAAACCTGATAAGAACGAGTATAATATGAGCCTTATTTCATCAGGTTCACTTTACCTGTATACAAATGCCTTTTTCCGCTAAAATCTTTAAGCTCTACTATCCATGAGTATACTCCCTGTGGTGCAACATCGCTTTTTCCCATTTTTTTCCCATCCCAATATTCATAATAATTATTGGTTTTAAAAACTATTTCGCCCCAGCGGTCATAAATATCCATTTCATAATTATTCAAATCAAAGCCTTCGCCAACAGGGTAGAAATAATCATTTACTCCGTCGCCGTTAGGTGTGAATGTATTGGGAACAAAGAAGGTAAATTCAGGGTTTACAATAATTGTTTTTGAAATGGAATCGATACATCCGAATTGACTGATAACAGTTAATACTACATCATATGAACCGGAATTGTTGAAATAATGTGTGGGCGATTGTATATCGGAAAAATTTTCACTTAATGAAATTTCATCATCAAAATTCCAATTCCAGTAAGCTGCATCAGTTGAGATGTCAGTAAAAGTAACTGTTGAATTTAATATGGAAATGACTTCAGGATCGTAATAGAAATTTGCTTCGGGTATCGGGTATACTTCAATATATTCCTGGTATGTAGCGCTGTCGGTACATCCATGAGTGGTAGTAGCATATAGCGTTATGGAATATTTTCCCGGTAAACTGAATGTGTGTGAAGGAGACTGCAACGCAGAATGATTATTGATTCCCGATTGAAAATCACCGAAATTCCATAACCAGCTTGAAATAGCAGGTGAACTGCTGTCAGAGAAATTTACAGTTAAAGGAACACAACCTTTAATGGTATCCCCTGCAAATAGTATTTGTGGTAAAGGATACACGGTGATCAAAATGGAATCAACTCCCTGCGGGGAATTACAACCATCGGTAACAGTAACAACATATGTAGTACTTGTAGTTGGCGATATAGTAATGGTTGATGTGGATATTCCAATTCCATTATTCCAGTAATAAACATAGCTTCCATTTCCACCTGTTGCAGATGCTGTTAATTGTGTACTTTCACCATAACAGAAAGAAGAAGGATCAGCTGTAACGGTAACATAAATAGGTGGAGAAACATATACAGTAAGTGTTTGTGAAGGTACCGTACATCCGTTTTCATCGGTTACTGAAACAGTATAAGTCGTGGTTGATGTTGGGTTAACATTGAAACTGCTTCCGGTACCAAGACCATTGTCCCATGTAAAGATGTATGAACCTGTACCGCCGCTTGCATTAGCGCTTATAGTTGTACTCTGGCTGTTGCAAATAGTAACGTCGCCGCTGTTCGATAATATTAATGCAGGAGGTTCTCCAATATTTATTGATGTTGAAGCGCTACATGAATTTTGGTCTGATATAGTAACGGAATAAGTTCCTGCCTGGATATTCAATGCTGATGAATCGCTTGACACGGAAGGATTCCAGTTGTATATATAAGCCGGAACACCTCCTGAAACATTTAAAATGATTGAACCATCAGAACCAGAATGACAATTTACACTGTCGGAAGTGTAGGAATAAGTAAGTAACGGAGGTTGTGAAATGGTAAATGTTGTATCTTTTGAACATCCGTTGGCATCAAGCACGGTGAACGTGTATGTTCCTTCTGTTAAAGTAGTAACGGAGTTAATATTTCCCGCAGTTCCTGAAGGTAGCCATGAATACTGATAAGGGAATATTCCTCCGCTGACTATTGCCAGCGCAGTTCCGTTATTTCCTCCGTAACATGAAACATTGGTTGTTGTTAAATTTATAAACAGAGGTTTTGGCTCTAATAAGGAAATGCTATCAACAGTAACACATCCGTTATTATCAGTTACAGTTACTGAATATGCTGTGTTATCTGACAGGTTCTGTATTTCCCGGGTTGTTTCCTGTGTGCTCCATAAATATTGGTAAGGCGGCGCACCTGAAGCATTAACGGAAACGGCGCCATCATTAGCATTATTACATGAAATAGGATGCGTAATGATTATTGATACGGTAACTTGTCCAACTACTTGTGATTGGCTTGTAGTGGTTGAACAACCGTTTTCGGTTACGGTAAGGGAGATATTATAAGTTGAAGGGGAAGCCCATGAAATTTGATATGGACCTTGTCCTGTGCCGCTCACAACAGTTCCTCCATTAAAATCCCAATCGTAAGTTGCAGCTGTTCCTGCATTCCCGATGTAATTTATTTCAGAAGTTTGTCCAACACATATTGGTGATAACAATGTGAAACCTGAAGCAGGAACCGGGCTAACTGTAATTATTATATCATCAGTGGCGGAACAGCCATGGGTGTCGCTAATGGTTACAATATAAGTTGTAGTTGTGGTAGGGTTTGCAACAGGGTTTGCAATGGTTGTAGAAGATAATCCCGTTGATGGACTCCATGAATAATAAGTTCCTCCGATTGCTGATAAGTTTGTGCTTTCGCCATTGCATATTGCCTGGTCGGTACCTGCATTTACAGGTAATGAAGTATAAACGGTTAAAGTCATATTATCCGTTGCCGAACATCCGTTTGCATCGGTTACTGTAACCGTGTAAATTGTTGTAGAAGTAGGATTGGCAGCAGGGTTTGAAATTAATGGATTATCGAGGTAACTTGTCGGACTCCATGAATAAATGGTTCCACCGCTGGCATTTAATGTTGTTGAACTGTTAATGCAGATTCCCTGGTCTGGGCCTGCATTTGCCGGTGGAAGCGGATTAACAGATACCAGCACATCATCAGAAGCAGTACAGCCATTAGCGCTTGTTACTGTTACAATGTATAATGTGTTTGAAGTCGGGCTGACGTTTGTGCTTTGTGATGTGGCAGTATTGCTCCATGAATAACTAACACCTCCGTAAGCAGTAAGGTTTGCATTTTGCCCTGAACAAATGATCTGGTCGGTTCCTGCATTTGCAGTGGGCGAGGGGTATACCGTTACAACTACATTTATTGGTGTACCGGTACATGAATTAGCAACAGGAGTTACAATATAAGTTACTGTTCCGTTTGAACTTCCCGGGTTAGTTAAAGTTTGAGAAATGATATTTCCTGTTCCGTTTGAAAAACCGGTAATACCGCTTGCAGAACTTGCTGTCCATGAAAAAGTGGTTCCTGCAACAGTTGAAGATAAATTGATACTTGTTGTTCCCCCGGTACAAAATGATTGAGTTGATGGTGTAGCAGAAGCAATAGGTAATTGATTTACTGTTATTGTAGCGCTTCCACTGGAGGTGCCGGTACAATTCGCATCAGTTGCTGAAACTAGCGAATATGTGGTAGTTGTTGATGGTGAAACAGAAAAAGTATAAGGCGAAGATGTAATATTGCTGATTGTAGTATTGCTGCTTCCATTTGAATATACAACAGTCCATGGCGAAGCTCCTGCTAATGCAATTGTAAGGTTTGTGCTATTACCTGCACAAATAGTAGCATTTCCGCTTAGAGTTCCTGTTGCCGGGCAATTACAGGTTTTGGTTCCGCTAATTACTTGAGGATTGCAATTATAGTTATCAGTTATAGAAAAACTATATGGTGAACCACTATTTATCCATCCACTGGTATATGTGTATGGAGAACCCGGTGTTATTGTGCCTGATGGTGTAACAGAATATGCCGAAGGATTTCCTCCGCTGATATTGAATGTAACCTGGTATTGAGTAAATGGTCCGTTGCATATAGTATTGATATTTGAAACAACAATTGCCGGATCTACTGAAATTGTAGCAGAGCCGCTTACTGTACCTGTACAGTTGGCATCGGTAACTGATACAGGAGTATATGTTGTTGCTGATGTTGGATTAACGGTAATGGTTGCAGGGCTTGAATTTAATGTTACTGTATGATTTGTGCCGTCATTGTATGTGTATGTCCAGGGTGCAGTTCCGGTTAAAATAACCTGCAGGTTTGTATTTACTCCCGGGCATATTGTTGTAGTACCGCTCAAAACAGCTGTTGGTTTTGGGTTAACGGTGATAACAACGTTAACCGGCGTTCCGGAGCAGGTGTTTGCCGTTGGAGTAATCGTGTAGGTAACTGTTCCTGCTGATGCTCCCGAATTAGTAAGTGTTTGAGCTATTGAATTTCCGGAACCGCTTGAATAACCCGATATACTTCCGGTTGCGCTTGCGGTCCATGAATAGGTTGTTCCGGTTACATTAGATGATAATGAAATTCCTGTAGTTCCTCCAGAGCAAAGGGTTTGAGATGTTGGAGATGCAGTAACAACAGGGATAGGATTTATAGTGATGGTAGCAGTAATTGGAGTTCCGGTACAAGAATTTGCGACAGGTGTGATAGTATAAGTAACCGTACCTGCCGAGGTTCCCGTATTTGTAATAGTTTGAGCTATTGAATTTCCTGATCCGCTTGAATAACCCGTAACACTTCCGGTAGCGCTTGCTGTCCATGAATAGGTAGTACCAATAACATTTGAAGATAAGGCAATTCCTGTGGTTCCGCCGGAGCAAATTGTTTGTGAAGATGGCGTAGCAGTAGCAACAGGAATAGGATTGACATTTACGGTCAAGTTATCTGTTACTGTTATTTGTGCGGAGTTACAGTTTGTATAAACTATTTGTGCGGTATATGTTGTGGTATTTGCAGGAGAAACAGTAGTTGTAGCACCGGAAGCTATCTGGGTACTTCCCTGCCACCATGATACCGTGTAATTTTGAGTTCCGTTAGGAGTGAATCGCCATGCTTCATTGGAGGTTTCCCATGCTCCTGTGTTTCTTCCCGGAGGTGTAAATCCCAATGTGCCTGCTGCATTTTGTATACCTATACATTTGTTTCCATCATTCCAGTCACTGCAAAGAGGTGCATTCTGTATGTATACTTCTATTACATTGGTAGATTCGTATAAAACTATCATATGAGTTGCAAGCAGGGAATTACAAGAAGTTTTAAACATGGCAACATCTTTCCAGCTGACTACAAAGGTTCGGCATGGATATGACCCATAAGTGTTATAATACATATCACCGGCGACAGACGGATCGATATCATGATAAGGTCCGAATATGAATGGTCCAAGGCTTTTCCATGGATTGTTAGTAGCATAATAAACGATATCAGGATTAGGACAGGATTCTGTATATTTCCACTCGCACCATTTTCCTGCGTTGGTAAGATTAAACGAGATCATTCCGTTTGAACCGGCAACCAACTGTGTATATGAATTTCCAAAGAAACAAAATGTAAAAGGAATATTTAAAGCAGAAGTCCAGGTGTCATCGATATTTACGAGTACAGGAGTTCCTGCATTATACGAGTATGGCGGAGCATAAGGAATAGACGATACCGAATAAGTTGTTGTTGCACCGGTTGCCAGGTAAGTTGATGAAAGATTTGCGCTGTTTCCATTACATATGGTCTGGTCGTTTCCTGCATTAATACTGGCGCATCCGGGTTGAGAATAGATTTGTAACTGGAATAAAAATAAACAACTAAGAAAAATTATTCTGTATTTTGTCTCTTTGTTCATACGCTCTTCCTTCTTTCTTTTTCTGTAATTGTTTTTAAATTAAAGACGTAATAAAAAAAATTATGGTTGCTTATTTTTTCATAATAATAATGTGTTACCGTAAAAATACCACATTTTCAAGGCAAATCATAGAAAAATATACGTTTTTTCAACAAATTTTAATGCTCTGTACATTCAGTACTAAACAGATTTAGAATGCTGTTACGAGTTTTAATTAGGTATGCATACTTATGCATTTAAGTAGTTACACGAAGTGAAATTTTTCTTAAAATCAAGGTGTTGTAAAGAAAAATGATAAAAAATCAAGGTTCCGATATACTAAAAAAAAGAAGAGAGAATAGATGAAATTTTATTAATAACCTGATGAAAGAATATCTGCAATGTGGATGGTTTTTATCGGGGAATTATGTTTTTTAATATATGCTTCAATATGCATAAGACAGGATGCTTCTGTAGATACAATATACTCTGCGCCTGAATCAATGGCATGCTGAACTTTTTGTTCGGCCATTGCTGTTGAAATAGCTTCATTCTTTACAGAAAATGTCCCTCCAAAACCACAGCAAGTATCATGGTTTTTCATTTCATGTATTTTTATGCCACGTACATTTTCCAGCAATATCCTTGGTTCGTCTTTAATTCCGTATTCACGAAGGGCGGAGCAGGAATCGTGATACGATACAATACCATTAAAAGAAGCGCCAATATCCTTAACATTCATAATATTCACAAGAAAGTCAGTGAATTCAAAAATGTTTTTTTGAAGCTGTTTGTACTCATTGTGTAATGCAGTGTTGTGAAATAATTCAGAATAATAGTTACGAACCATGCTTACGCATGATGCGGATGGCGCAACAATATAACGATCGTTTGGAAAATCGCGGATAAATTTTTCACCCATACATTTTGCATGTTCCCAGAAACCACTGTTGAATGCAACTTGTCCGCAACAGGTTTGTTCTGTATTATAATTAACCCCAATATCAATTTTTTCCAGGACTTTGATCATGTTGAATGCAGTCTGTGGGTAAATCTGATCAATAAAACAGGGTATAAAAATATCAACAACCATATTGCAAAAATTCAGAATTCTATTACTATGCAAATTTATAAAAAATATCAGATAATTGATTTCTTTTAAATAAGAGGGAATGAAGAGGGAAATATTTTTTTATTTTTGCAAATTATTGAAAATATTGTGTAAAGCAGGCTATGAATAATTATAAACATCTTTTTTTCGATCTTGATAAAACGTTATGGGATTTCACCGAAAATACAAAAGAAACTTTCGTCGATCTGTATAATATTTTTAATTTAAAAGAATATGGAGTATCAAGTCCTTTTGCTTTTCATAAAGCATATGAAATACATAACGACAAACTTTGGGATTTATATAGGAAAGGAGAGGTTGAAAAAAGTTTTCTGACTAAAGAAAGATACATTCGTACGTTAAAAGATTTTGGAATTTTTGATGAGAATTTAGCTGTTGAATTTTCAAAAAAATATATTGAGTTAGCTCCGAATAAAACAAAATTGATCGACAGCGCTCTTGATGTATTGAATTATCTGTATGAAAAGTATTCACTTCATATAATAACAAATGGGTTTAATGAAGTACAGTTTTTTAAATTAAAAAATTCAGGACTATCAGCATATTTTAAAACGGTTACTACTTCGGAAGATGCGGGTTATAACAAACCGGATAAAAGAATTTTTATTTATGCCTTACAAAAAGCAAGTGCTGTAAAATCAGAAAGCATTATGATTGGTGATGATATTTCGGTTGATATCATGGGAGCCTGTGAAGCAGGGATAGACCAGGTTTTCGTAAACCTGGAAAATAAAATCCCGAAAGTACGTGCCACTTATGAAATAAAATCGCTGAAAGAGTTGATGGAAATATTTTAATAAATAAATTAAAATTCGGCAATAATCGTTTTTCCTCCGCGAACGTTTTGCCCGATTTTAACTTTGATGTTTGTACTCAAAGGGAGAAAGACATCAACGCGCGAACCGAATTTTATAAAACCCAATTCTTCACCTTGTTCTACAATTTTACCTTCTGCAGCTTTGCATACAATTCTTCGGGCTAAAGCTCCTGCAATTTGCCTTATCAGAATTTCCTGGTTGTTATTATGTTCCAGAACAATTGTGGTGCGTTCGTTTTCTTCCGATGATTTGGGATGCCAAGCAACAATGTA
Source organism: Bacteroidales bacterium (assembly GCA_035353855.1). Lineage (NCBI taxonomy): Bacteria > Pseudomonadati > Bacteroidota > Bacteroidia > Bacteroidales > Bacteroidales bacterium. The sequence goes on from DAOQAK010000008.1 coordinate 50,513, forward strand.
TGAGCCCGGATGATATTTGTAATATTTTATTTTTCCTGCGCAGGGATACCTGTTTAAGTGAACATTTAATGGCGACATGAAAATGGATAATTGCAAACGCCTGTCTTTGAAAAATTCATTTTCCATGACTTCTTCAATGACCACAATTTTCCCGTCGGCAGGCGAAAGAAGATAATCATGACTCAGTTGCATGTCTCTGCGCGGAGAACGGAAAAAATAGACGATCAGCAGAAATAAAATGATAAATGCAGTGAAAGCAAAATATTTTATATATGTATATCCCGGTAAAAAAATATAAAGTAATATAGCTGCACCTGTCAGAATTAGAAAAGAAATCAAGATAATCAAATAACCTTCTTTATGAATTTTCATGGGTATTAAATAAAAAATTTAAGATAAAAATAAACAAAAGGCGCCGAAAGCAGAACCGCGTCAAACCTATCGAGTACTCCACCATGCCCAGGGAAAAAATTCCCTGAATCTTTAATGTTAAGGTTTCGCTTTAGCATTGACTCCACCAGGTCGCCAAATGTTCCGAAAATAATGATCAATATTGCTGTAATAATCCATTGTTGTGTTGTTAATGAAGAATAATTTAAAGATAATAATATAGCAAGTCCGATACAAAATACAGCGCCTCCAATTAATCCTTCCCAGCTTTTTTTAGGTGATATGCGTTCAAATAAACGGTGCTTGCCAAGCCATATTCCTGTTAAGTAAGCAAAGGTATCGTAAGTCCACAATAGCAGGAAAAATCCTATCAGGATCACTTTATCAAATGAATTTTCATGGGTTACAATATGGGGAAGCGATATTAAAATGCTTAATGGTATTGCAATATATATCAAACCCGTAATGCACACTGAAATATTCTGAAATGCTTTTTCCGATTTCCTGTAAAGCTCGATAATAAATAAGATCAGGATGTAAAGAAAAATAACAAAATAATATTTTTCTGCATGATCAATGTCTATCAACTCCGCATTCTTAAATACAGTGATCAGAAAGATACATAACCCGGTAATAATGCCATGAATTTTTAATGGACGTATATAATTTTTTTCCTGGAGTGAATAAAATTCCCATAACCCGGCAACAGTAAATACTACAAAAACACCGGCAAATAACATATAGTCGATTAGTATGGATCCGATCACTGCTATAACAAATATAGCCCCGGTTAGTGTTCGTTGCAATAAGTTGCTCACAGTTTATTTTTTATTATGATTTGTTTAGCAAGTATCACATCGTTGGGATGAACATGAACTTCAATATCGCCAATGTGATATGCTGAATCTTGTTTATTCACAATTACACTATCAATATTATTATCTAAAAGCACAGCCTGAACAATCTCTGCTTTATGAATTACTGCCGAACTGTAAATACAAACCCAGTTCATAATACTGATATTTTTTAGATTTGGTTATTTATTGAATCATCAACAAGGAAAACATATAATTCGCATGGTCCATGTGCACCCATTATAAGTGTTTTTTCAATATCGGCGGTACGGCTTGGACCGGTAATCATTGAAATCATCGAAGGCATTTTTTCATATTTGGTTTTTATCCCGTTCAAAGCTTGTTTTATATCGGGAACAATTTGTGATGTATATGCAAAAACAATATGTACCGGGGGAAAAACAAATGAACGTCTACCGCATTGTTGTTTTGATGACACCATTATACTGCCCAGCCTGGAAATAAGAAATTCGCATGATGTAATTCCAACTTCAGTATCAATAAAATCTTCATCATCCGATAAAAAAGGAATATTATTTTCAGTAAGTATTTTGTTCACCTTATCTTCTTTACAAAAAATATTTATCCAATGATTTTCTGTTATTAGCGCCTTTAGTGTTTCGGCAAGATCCTGTTCGGATTCGCAATAAACAAATTTTCCTGATGCTTTAATAAATTCTTCCGCAAATATGATATCCGGTGATTCATTCGTTTCTTTGTAAATATTTGAATCAAAATCAATATCAGGAAACGGATTCGGCATTTTATGAATCAATGCATTCCTTACTTTTTTTAATACCTTTTCTCTGGAAGTTGCTTCATCCATTTTATGTGATATTATTTAAATTAGTATCGTTTGAAACTCCCAAATCATTAATGTTTTCAGGTGTTTTGTCTTCAATATCATCCGGGTTTGTTTTGTCTGGAATTTCAGTATTTTTTGTAACAGAATTTATTTCTTTATTTTCCTCGTCAAAATGTCTTTTCCCGAATATTTCTTCAAGGTCTTCTCTGAAAATTACTTCTTTTTCAAGTAACCTGCTGGCCAGTTTATTTAATTTGTCTTTATTTTCAGTAAGAATTTCTTTCGCAGTATTATAAGCTTTTTCAATCAGATCTTTCAGTTCCTTATCAATCGTTTCTGCTGTAGCTTCGCTATATGGTTTAGTAAAAGAATATTCTGAAGCTCCTGTAGAATCATAATAACTAAGGTTGCCAATATTCTTATTTAACCCATAATATACAATCATTGCATAAGCCTGCTTGGTGATTTTTTCAAGGTCATTCAAAGCGCCTGTGGAAATTTTACCGAAAATAATTTCTTCGGCAGCTCTTCCTCCAAGTGTAGCAACAAGATCATCGAACATTTGTTCGAATGTGGTGATCTGTCTTTCTTCGGGTAAATACCATGCTGCTCCTAAAGCTTTACCGCGAGGAACTATTGTTACTTTGATGAGTGGGTTGGCATATTTTAACATCCAGCTTACAGAAGCATGTCCGGCTTCATGATAAGCAATAACTTTTTTCTCTTCAGGTGAAATTATTTTGCTGCGTTTTTCAAGCCCGCCAACGATCCTGTCGATAGCATCAAGGAAATCTTGTTTTTCAATAGTTTTTTTATTATTCCTTGCAGCAATAAGAGCGGATTCATTACAAACATTGGCAATATCAGCGCCTGAGAATCCGGGAGTTTGTTTTGCAAGAAAATCAGTATCTACAGTAATATCGAGTTTCAAAGGTTTAATGTGAACTTTGAAAATGGCTTTACGTTCTTCAAGATCAGGAAGCTCAAGATGAATCTGCCTGTCGAATCGCCCTGCACGCATTAATGCGCGGTCGAGTATATCAGCACGGTTTGTGGCGGCAAGAATAATTACCCCCACATTGGTTCCGAAGCCATCCATCTCGGTCAATAATTGATTCAGCGTATTCTCTCTTTCATCGTTAGCGCCGGTAATCGCATTTTTGCCTCTTGCTCTTCCTATTGCATCAATCTCATCAATAAAAATAATACAGGGTGCTTTTTCTTTAGCCTGACGGAACAGATCACGTACACGTGAAGCGCCTACTCCTACAAACATTTCAACAAAATCGGAACCGGATAACGAGAAGAATGGAACTTTGGCTTCGCCTGCAACAGCCTTAGCCAATAATGTTTTTCCTGTTCCCGGAGGACCAATTAGCAATGCTCCTTTAGGGATTTTTCCTCCGAGTTCGGTATATTTTTTAGGATTTTTAAGGAAATCAACAATTTCCATGATTTCCACTTTAGCTTCTGCAAGACCTGCAACATCATTGAAATTTATATTTACAGTGGTGTCCTTATCAAATAATTGTGCTTTTGATTTTCCTATATTAAAAATCTGACCGCCGCCACCACCGGCTCCTCCACCCATTCTTTTCATTATCCACATCCAGAAAATTACCAAAATTGCAATAGGTACCAGCCATCCCAGTAATTGTCCGCCCCAGTCGCTTTCTTTATCCCTGAGCACTTTTAAATCATCGAACTGTTTTTTGATAAATTGAATTTTTGCTTTTGGAACATTTAATGTGTCACTAAGTATCTTACTTTCTTCTTTAGTTAATTCATTAAAAAATGATTCATTAGAAACCTGGAAATAAAAATGAGGTCCTGCATTTAAACCTCCGCCAAGACTTTTGTTTATTTCTTCGTATTCTTTCTTTTTAAGACTGTCTTTTTTTATATAAACCCTGGCTTCTTCATTATTGATGATTAATAATTTTTCAACATCGCCTTTTGACAGCATTTTTACAAAATCCGATAAATTGGTTTCTTTGGAAGAAGTATTCCATCCTCCCATGAACTGGAGTCCTAAAAATACTACAGCAAGAATTCCGTAAATCCAATAGAAACTAAAACCATTCTTTGGTTTTTTTATATTGGGATTGAATTTTTTATTTGGGTTTTGATTTTTATTTTCATCCATTTTTTTGAACTCCCTAAATGTTATTCTGATTTAATATTTATTACTTCTGCATCAGCCCAAAGGCTTTCTATTTGATAAAAACTTCTGAATTTTTCCTGGAAAATATGAACGACTACATCTACATAATCAAGAAGTATCCATTCTGCATTTTGAAAACCTTCCCTGTGCCAGGGTTTTAATCCTGTTGTTTCCCTTACCTCGCGTTCTATTGATTCGGCAATAGCTTCTACCTGTGTTGAAGATGTTCCATGACAGACAATAAAATAATCGCTAACCGCATTGTGTATGTTCTTCAGGTTCATACTAACGATATTCTTCCCTTTTTTTTCCTGTATTCCTTTTATCACTATTTCTGATAATGAATCTGAAATATTTGTTTTCTTTTTCCTTTTTGCCATTCAATAGTTAAATTTGCAGTTGACAAAGATAATCATTTTGTAAAAACACTCACTTACTGATTGCTAACCTCAAGATTAAATCCAGATAATGATAGGGAAAAATATTATAAGATTAACAGAAACTGCTTCTACCAACACTTATGCCGCAACCTTGCTGATGGCAGAAAAACCTGTAAATGGAACACTTATATTCACAACATCTCAAACCAACGGGCGTGGACAACAAAATAATACCTGGGAAAGCGAAAGTGGAAAAAACCTGGCGGTCAGTGTTATACTTTATCCTGATTTTATAAAACCTTCGGAACAATTTATTTTAAACAAAATTATTTCTTTGGCAGTTCTTGATTTTGTAAGAAAAAATATTCCTGTCAGTATGTCACCTAAAATTAAATGGCCTAATGACATTTATGTCGGAGAAAAAAAAATTGCAGGAATTTTAATTGAGAATTCAATTTCTGGAAACCGCATCGAATACGTAATTGCAGGAATAGGAATTAATATCAACCAGGAAAAATTCAGTAAAAATATTCCTAATCCTGTTTCATTAAAATTAGTTTCAGGTAAAGAGTTCATTATCGGGAATTGCTTAGATGAACTTTGCGAATCATTAAATGCAAGGTATATGCAATTGTGCAGAAATGATTGCGAATTGCTGAATTCAGAATACCTGAATAATCTTTATCGTTATAATCTTTATTCAAAATATAAAGTTGAAGATTCTTTTTTATTCGCAAAAATTGTCAGTGTTTCAGAATTTGGTAAATTGCAGCTTGAAAATAAAGAAGGCAAAATTTTTGAATTTGCTTTTAAAGAAATAGAATACGTTATATAAAAATAATAAATATGAACTTAATGATTGTAATTTTCAGTGCAATGCTAAAAGTATTACCCGGCGATTTTACTATAAATTATAATTTTGTATCAGGTACCATTGGCCCGCCAAATAGTTATAAATATTCTGTAACAATTGATGCTAAAGGCAAAGGAGTGATTACATTTACTCCAAACCAAGTTTTTGATACGGTATGGACAGAAAAATTTAATGTTCCGCGAAAAGAAATAAAAAAGTTTGCAAAGCAGCTTAAAACTTCCGGATTTTATGAAAACAGCTGGGCTAAAAAAGATAAATATCCAGTTGGTGGTAGTGTTGAATACCTTGAAATTACTGCTAATGGAAAGAAATATACAATCCCTACCTTTCCTGTTGATAAAGGAAATGCAGAAACCGTACTGAAATCAGTTAAATCATTTATTCCTCAAAATTTATTGGATTCGCTTATTGCCAAGAAAGAAAAGGCTATTGAAGAGTATATTAAATCAAAAGAACAATAAACGATTTTTAAAAGGCAAAAGACATAAGTTATAAGGGATAAGAAAGTTCAGGAATTAAAATACTAGATGTATTCTGTGAAAATCTGAATTCGCCTGAGTGAATCTATGCTAAAATTGAAATGATAAATGTTGAATGATTAATTTTAAATGGGAAAGTATTAAATAAATTTCCAAATATCTTCTATCAAAAGATTATCAAAAGTTTTAATATGATCCTTTAAAATATTTTCGGTTTTCATATTTGGGCGGATGTCGCAATAATAAACACCATCTAGCGGGTTTAATTTGACAGTATATCCTTTAAAATGTCCAGGCAGAAATGTAGAATTGATACCATATTCATTTTCTTTTTTTGTATTTTTCCTCTGTACATCATTTAAAAAAATGGCAATATGCGGAGTTCTTTTTTCGGTTAATTTATTGTAAAGGAATTTATCTATAAAGATTTTGTCTATCCTGTCTTTACTTGAAGTCTTAATTGATCCAATAACTTTTATATCATTATCCTTTTCAATGAAAAGATCATGTTGATAACTCATGTCAAATAATCTTTGACCATCAACCATAACAGGTACCTGCATTACGCCTGCTTTACATTCAATTCCGATTTCGTGAATTATTAAACGAACAAAATGTTCAAACAAATCACCATTAAGTTTTCTTGCTGTATTTGATTGTCCGGCAGGTAAACCGTCTAAAGCAGAACCAATAGATTGTTGGATGGTATATGTTGCATTATTAATGATTTCTCTAATGGAATTATCAGGTTTCTCAAGTGTTTTGATATTCTTCAGGATTTTAATATACTCGACAGATGCTTTTGAAAATGTTTTGAGATCATACATCAGCGAAGAATTTATCGGTCTTGTAATTTGAAAATTCCCTGCTTTTTTGTATTGATAAAATTGATAATGATTTTCGTTTTGAGAAACAATTATAGCTTGTAAATTATCAGAAATAAAATTCAAATATTCATTGCAAAAATTGATATAAGCATTAAGATCATTGAAATTATGTTTATCCTTAGCTTTGTTAACCAATTGCTTTAATGTCATCTTATAGAACTCCTTCTTTTTAAATTTTCAAAATCATATTTTAACCATTTTTCAATTGACCAACTTTCAACTGTTTCAATACGGGTTATAGTCCATTCTAAAAATTCAGGGGATAAATCGCAGGCTAACCATTTTCTTTGAAGTTGTTCGGAACAAACAGGAGTAGTACCTGAACCACAAAAAGGATCTAAAACTAAGTCGCCGATATTGGAAGAAGCAAGGATTATTTTTCTTAAAAGCTCTTCAGGTTTTTGAGTAGGATGAGGAGTTTTTTCATGCATACCATTACAAGTAGTTGGAATTTCTATAACATCTTTTGGTTTTGCGCCTAATGGATTTGGTTCCCAAATATGTTCTGAATTTTTCCCATTACCATATTGACTTGTTTCTGCCTGCGGATGACTTGGGTACTTTAAAGTATGTTCACCGTAAGGGATTCGAATATCATCAATATTTAATTTAAAGTTTTTTGATTTCCTGAAATGTAAAATGCTTTCATGACTTCTGCCCCAATCATTACCTAAATTAGCTTTATTTTTATAATGCCAAACAATCCAACGACAGGATTTAAAATATTTAGATGCAGGATGTTTTAAATCAGCTAATATTTCTGAGAAACCGCATACATAAAGAGTTCCAGTTGGTTTTAAAATTCTTGAAGCCTGTTCTATCCATAGCATTGACCATTTTATATATTCTTCCTGACTTTCAAAACTGTCCCAATCGGCTTTTTTAATATTATATGGTGGGTCAGCAAATATTAAATCAACACTTTCACTCTTTAAAGATTTAAGCCATTCGATGCAGTTTCCATTGTATAAGAATCCGTTTGGATGCTTATAAAAAACAACAGGGTTATCTTCGCTTTTATTTATCTCTATATTAAGTTTTTCCCCTTTTAATTGTAATTGTCCAAAAAATGTTGGCAGTTCTTTATTTCTCGCTAAATTAGGTCTCATTAGTTGTAATATATATCCCCCAAATTTAAAACATTTTTTCTAACATTCTAAAATTTGTTATGGTTATAATTTTTTTTCGATAATAATTATTTATTAATAACGAAACGTTAAACTATCCTGCGATCTTACTACTCAATTCAAGCCACCTGTCGGTTTTGGTTTCTATCAGAGAAATAATTTCTTCGTGGCGTTTTGATAATTCAACTATTTGCTGACTTTCCAGTTTGCCTGATGCAAAGGCCTCTTCAATTTCTGATTTTTCTTTTTCTAAATTTTCAATTTCCAGTTCAAGTGCTTCAAATTCCTTTTGTTCTTTGTAAGTAAGTTTAATTGGTTTTTCTTTAACCGGTTTTTCTTTTTTTTGCTGTTCGGGTTTTATTGAATTTACTTTTTCCTGTTCTTCAATTCTTTCTTTGTATTCAAGATATTGTGTATAGTTGCCCGGGAAATCGCGTACGACAGAATTTTCTTCGAAAACAAAAAGATGTTCTGCAATTTTATCCATGAAAAACCGGTCGTGTGAAACAATTACGATGCACCCATTAAAATTTTTAAGATATTCTTCAAGTACATTTAATGTAATAATATCAAGGTCGTTGGTGGGTTCATCCAGAATTAAAAAATTCGGATTTTTCATCAGTACCGTCATAAGGTACAACCGACGGCGTTCTCCGCCGCTAAGCTTTCCAACAGGTGTGTACTGCATTTCGGGGGTAAACAAAAAATGTTGCAAAAATCCCGATACAGAAATGTTGCACCCGTTACTCATTTTAACTACTTCTGCAACATCTTTTGCAATATCAATAACCCGCTGATCTTCTTTAAAAGTAATCCCTTCCTGTTTGTAATACCCCATGGATACGGTTTCGCCTACATCAATAGTTCCTGAATCGGGAGGAATTAATCCGGCAATGATATTAAGTAAAGTGGTTTTTCCGCATCCATTTCTTCCAACAATACCAATACGTTCATTGCGTTTGAATGTATATTCAAAATTTTCGAGAAGGTCGATGCCTTCAAATTTTTTACTGATATAATTTATTTCAAGAATTTTTTTACCAAGCCTGGTACCTTGCAGGTCAAGATGCATATTTCTTTCCGTTCTTTTTCCTGAAGCAATTTCTTTAATATCGTAAAATGAATCGATGCGGCTTTTCGATTTTGTAGTTCTTGCCTTTGGCATACGGCGCATCCATTCGAGTTCTGTACGTAAAATATTTTGTGCTTTTTCAATTACGGTATTTTCAAATTGTATGCGTTCGTCGCGTTTCTCAAGGAAATATGAATAATTTCCCTTATGACGAAAAAGTTTTCCATCATCAATTTCAATGATGTCGTTACAAACCCTGTCGAGGAAATAACGGTCGTGAGTAACCATCAGCAAAGTACTTTTGCATCGCTGTAAATATTTTTCAAGCCAGATGATCATTTCCAGGTCAAGATGGTTTGTAGGTTCATCAAGAATAAGAAGATCGGGCTCGCTGATTAACGCATTGGCTAAAGCAAGGCGCTTTTTCTGACCGCCCGATAATTCAAATATTTTTTGCTTAAGGTTAGTAATATTTAGTTGGCCAAGGATTTGTTTTATCTGCGTTTCATAATCCCAGGCTTTATTTATTTCCATGGCATCGGTAGCATCGGCAATCATCTTGCTGTCGCCCGAAACCAAAGCTGCTTCATAATTTTTTATAATATTGATTATCGATTTTGATGAAGCAAAAACTCCTTCGAGCACACTAAGCGATTCGTTGAATTCCGGGTTCTGGTCAAGGTAAGTAAATGAAATATCATTACGGAAAACAATACTTCCGGTATCTTTTGATTCAAGCCCTGCAATAATTTTTAGCATGGTTGATTTCCCGGTGCCATTTCGGGCAATCAGCGCTATCTTTTGGTCTTTGTGTACTCCGAAAGAAATATTCTTGAACAATAATTTTTCTCCAAATGATTTGGAAATATTTTCAACCTGCAGATAAATCATTGGAGTTTACTATTAATAAGAAAAATAAATGCAAACGAATAATAAGAAAGTGAAAATTAAAGTTTGTCGCCAAGCTCTTTTAATTTATCAGAAAGCATATTCACAAAATTCTGTAAAGGAGTTTTGGCAAGCATTTCCATCATCATATTTAATTCGGCATTAATAATTATTTTACCTGATGATTGGTTTTCTTTATCTTGTTTTATTTCACATTCCAAAGTAAATTTAATAGGAGTATCATCGCCGGAAGTCATTACTATTTTAGAAGAAGGTACGCGTTCAATAATTTTCAGCGATAGGTCGGCCATATTTTTAATGGTAAAAGAGCAACTGTCCTTATCCGATTTCCAGTTGATAACCTGTTCAGGCATTAGTTTTCCGAAGTTGTTCATGTCGCCCAGAAAAGTGTACATCTTCTCGGAAGAATTATTTATTTGGGCTATATTGCTTTCTATTCTTGTCAAGTGAAATTATTTTAGAATTATAAAAAATATAATCATGCACTGAATACATCAAACTTTTTGACTTACGGTCAACCTGAGCTTGTTGAAGGCAATGCGGGTAAACTGTAAACTAAATTATTTACCCCATTCTTCAGGTTTCTCGCGCCATTTTTCGAGAGTAGCAAGATCCTTTTCAAGGATGTAAGCATTTTTTACAGCCTGCTGAATAAGGAATGAGTAATTGCTAAGCGTTGCTACAGGACATTTGGCTTTAGCGAATGCCTGTTCAGCAACAGGGAATCCATAAGTAAAAATTGCTGCCATTCCTTTTACTTCACATCCTGCTTTACGAAGCGCCTCAACAGCTTTAAGACTACTGCCTCCTGTTGAAATCAAATCTTCAATAACAACAACTGATTGTCCGGATTCAATAACACCTTCAATCTTATTTTCTAGTCCATGTGTTTTTTCCGACTGGCGGACATACACAAATGGCAAGCCCATTTCCTGTGCAACAAGTACTCCCTGTGGTATTCCGGCGGTAGCAACTCCTGCAATTACATCAGGTATACCGAATTCATCGGTTATCACTTTTACAAACTGTTGACGGATATAGGTTCTCACTTTCGGATATGACAGGGTTTTCCTGTTATCACAATAGATCGGCGATTTCCATCCCGATGCCCATGTAAAAGGTTTAGCAACTTCCAATTTTATTGCTTTAATTTGCAGAAGGAATTCTGCAACCTTTAATGCGGATTCTTCATTTAATTTCATGTAGCAAATGTATAAAGTTTTTATTAATAATAAATGCATCGTGTTCTCAAATGATAATGAAAATTTGAATATACCCGGTGTAAAAGTTCATCAATTCGTGTCTAAAGAAACACTTATGCCTGTTATCGATGTGTTTGAAAAAGAAAAGAATTCCGATAAACTTTATGTAACAGGCGATGGTAATAAAATTATTTCTTTATTTCCGGTTATTGAAGCGGCAGGGGGAATTGTAAAAAAAAATACAGGTGAAATTCTTTTCATCTTCCGTTACGGGAAATGGGATCTTCCCAAGGGAAAATGCGATGAGGGTGAAAAACCTCGCGAAACAGCTGTAAGAGAAGTGATGGAAGAAACAGGAGTGAAAGGACTTTCAATAATAAAAGAACTTATACCGACATACCATACCTATAGATTAGACGGAGAGAGGGTAATTAAAAAAACCTGGTGGTTCGAAATGTCATATTCCGACGATTCGGCAATTACACCACAGCTAATTGAAGATATTACATTGGTAAAATGGCTTTCCCGTAAGGATATTCCCTGGGCTATGCGCGATTCATATGCTTCTATTATTGAATTGCTTACACAAACAGGGTATTTGTAAAATCTATTTTTTTTCTTTGGTAATTAGTTTTAATAATCCATCAAGGTATTGGCTTGGTGCTTCTGCCGGGTTCTGATAAATTTTTCCTTCAGGGTCAATTAAAAAATACGTGGGAAATGCTTTGATATTGTAGTCATCAAGAAGCTTGGTATCATTGCCCCAATACAGACATGTAAAATTGAATTTTTTATTTTGCTGCATAAAATGATAAAAGGTCATAAATTCTTTATCGCATGATATTCCTATAAAAGTAATTTTTGTACCGTATTTTTTTATTAAACCATCAATCAGTTCCATATCGCTTATACAGGGCACGCACCAGGTATTCCAGAATATCAGGTAAACATATTTGTCTTTATTCAATTCGGCTAAAGTATAGCTTTGTCCATTCATGTCTTTGAGTGAAAATGCCGGCGCAACAGAGCCTTTAATAAGTTTTGTTAAAAGAGTAATTATATTTTCAGAAGCAATTTTATGTTTTGGAAATTTGGTATTGTCCGCGAGGTATTGCAGCATGTGGATAATTGATTCAGGTGAATATTGATTGGAATAAAATAATTTTACAAGACTTTTAATAGCTACCATTTCTCTAAGAACTTCGTTTTTAAGTATTGTATCTTTGCCAAGAGAATCAAGGAAAGCAGGAAAACTTCCTAAAACATTTATTGTTTTATTAAGGTCGCCGGCTTTGATATTGGGTGATACTGATATGATGTAACTTTCAAAGAAATTATTAAAAAATTCCATATATCCTGTATTTTCATATAATACCGGTTGATCGAGAAAATATTTTTTTGCAAAGGTGAGGTTACTTTTAAGTTGTGCCATTTGTTCAATAGCAGCAAAGCGGTATCTGACCAGAGCATCGAAATAACTATTTTTATCAATGCTGTATTTTTTATTTACCTGAACGCGGAATGAATCGATCTTGGCTTTGTTACGCTGCTTGATTAAAGTTATGTAATTTTTATAAATGAAAGCATCATAATCATTATTGAATTTTGATACCATGTTATTCAATTCTGTTGAGTCCGAATTTTCAATAATTACTTCAAGTATTTTAGGATCAAGATAAGGATTGGTTTTGTCATTTATAGAATTGCAGTCGTTGCAGGAAATTTTCAGATTGTAAGTTTTATTTGGTTCAATATATAAAGGAGCTTGTGATGTCCCTATTTTAATATAAGTAAAAATAGTTTCTTCAATTTTAAAAGAAAAATTGAATTTCCCTGAAGTGTCAATTTTTCCTGAAGCTATTTTTTCCAATGAATAGCTTAGCATGTCTGTGTATTTGAAAACATCAATTGTTTTACTTTCAACATTCTTAACTATTCCTTTCAAATTAACCTGCTGAGCCTGAATTGAAGAGGATATTAAGAAAATAAGTATGATTAAAATGTTTTTTTTCACGAGAAATAATTTTCTTGATAAATAACGTTATGTTATAACGTTTAGTGTGAATTTCAAAATTAATAAACTTTCATAAATCAGGTTAAAATTACATTTAATTATCAAAAACCAATAATATCAGGAATAAAAGGAATTACAATGTGATAAAGTTAGTCTTAATCGTAAGGTTGTTGGTAATGATAAAAAATACTTTATAACTTAAAGATTTATCTTTTAGTAAGGTTTTTTAATATTAATACTTGATTTTAAGGCCTGAATTGCCTATATTTATAAATCATAACCAAAACTAAAAACCTTATGAAAAAAGCAGTACTAATGATTGCTCTACTCTTCTTTTTTCATTATTCCTTCTCCTTGCAGTATCCAATTTGCAAGACCTTATTAAATGTTTCAGATAATAATGTTTTTGATCCTATTTCATCTGTTTATGATGGAAACTTTTTATCAATTATTTCAGATACTCCTAATGATACCACTGCTTATTTATTTCTAGACCCTGAAAGCAAAACAATTTATTTGTCATTAATGCTTGATAATTCTGCTAAAATTTCATTACTTGTTCTGGATATTATAGGAAATGTGGTTTGGTCAATACCCGAAACCAGATACGATATGGGAAAGGTATTATTATCGGGCGCTTTGGATTTGAATCATGGACAATATATTGTTAAAGTATTGAAAAACGGAAACGTTTACAAAACCCAGAAGATTCTCTTAATCAAATAGTGTTTTAGTTGAGAATAAAAGCGGCTGTCTGATTTATCCAGACAGCCTGCTTTTTTAAGGATAAGCTTTGGGGTTAGCCTTTCCGTTATTTTTTATTTTCTTTACTTTCTTCTATTTGTTCGGCTTTCATTTTATCCACTCTCTCCTGGTACTTTTTGCTAAGCTTTACTCTTTGTTCGGGATTGCAAACATTGAGCATATATAGATTATGTGATACACCCAGGTAATTTATTTGGCTATAAATATCAGATATTTCTTTTACAAGAGAATCAATAATGATTGAATCTGGCTTGGGATTGGCAAGCTGAGAGTATACTGAAATCTCCAGGTCTTCCATTTCATAATAAAGAACTTCACGGGAACTATCCGTTTCATTATTTTCTTTTTTAATTTGGGCTTTTTGTTCGGGTGATAATCCCAATTCATTATTTACATATTCTCTTATTCTTTGGCGGGGATTATTTTCTTCCATATACTTACGGAAATACCAGCGATGATATAAAATAGTTGAAATGGTTGCAATGTTTGTAACCAACAGGAATATCAAAAGCCAGTTTTTTATGCGGTTTTTTGTAATGTAACTCATAATGCTGATTTTAATATTCTGAAATATTACTGGTTAAAAGATCCTGGCTGTTGGAAATATCATTACTCTTGGTTTGTTGTTCCTGTGATGAGCCGAGATATTGATAATTGCGTTCAGCAATTGTAATCCCGGAATATATTGCAATACCAATGATAATGGTTATGATGAATGTATTGATAAATACCATTGCAGGACGTAAAGTTGTTCTTAAGGGAGAAGTATTTTCCAATCGACCTGATAATCGGGTATAAAAATATTCGCCGGGAGAAGTATTTTTTTCTTCGGTAATGATGTTTTCAAAACCCGATAAAAGCTTGTACTGCTCCATGCATGAAGGGCATTTGGAAAGATGTTGGCGAATATCGTTGGCCTCATCATTTTTCAAAGTTCCTTCTGCAAGAAAAAACAGTTTGTTTTTTATTTGTTTGCAGTTCATAATAGTAAGCTTTAGAATTTAGACATTAAATGTTATATATACTTGCGCTTTAGTTTAGTTAAAATGTTGATTTTTTATATTTCAATAATTTTTTTTGTAATCCTAACTTAGCCCTGTGAATAAGCGATTCAACTGCCGACAGAGATGTTTCCATGACTTCAGCAATTTCATTATAAGATAAATCGTCGAATTTGGAAAGGGTGAAAGCCACACGCTGGTTGTGTGGAAGTGAATCGATTGCCTGGTGAAGCACTTTTTTCATTTCCTTACGCTCAACATTGTCTTCATTTACCGAAGGTTCATTTATTTCAGTTTGTCTTTCTTCATCTTTTACTCCTGAAAATAATTGTTCAATAGGGTAAATGAGTTTTGAATATTTGTATTTCCTGATATGATTTAGCGACTTATTTACACTTATCCTGTAAACCCATGTTGAAAGTTTTGAATCGCCCCTGAATTTAGAGGCTGAGCGATAAATTTCAATGAAAACATCCTGGGCAATATCTTCAGCATCTTCTTTATTGTGAACAAACCCAAAGCAAACATGATATACGTTTTTACGGAAATTGTTTACTAATTCCCTAAACGCTTTTTCATCTTTTTCAAGAAGCCCTTTGATTATTTCCTGTTCGTTCACAAATAAAAATTCTACGAATAAAAGGTTAAAAGCATAAAAGAAAAATCGTTCATGAATTCATGTTTAATCAGAAAGTGAGATTTACCCCGATACTTGGCATCAAAGGCAATTGGTTGACACGTTCGCCAGTAATACGGTCGGTATAAAAAATATTTTTACGGTTATAAAGATTCGTAGCGCTGATATTAATTTCAAGATTTGAATTTTGTCCAATAATAAAAGTTCTTTTGATTGTAGCATCTAACCTGTGATAATAGGGAAGTCTGCCACCATTTATATCAGCATATATAATTTCTATATCACCATTTGTTGTTGTATAATCAGTGTTTATACCATCGCTGAAAGTTATATTTTCGTAATATCCCTGAGTTAAAGTGAACGGGAACCCGGAACCAAGATTCCATCGAATATCCAGCCCCCATTCAAAATTTTTACCAAAAGTGTACGAACTTACAAGGTTCACATTATGTCGACGGTCATAATGGGGTACATAATTAACAATGCCGTCGTAA
The DNA here is from genome assembly GCA_035353855.1 of Bacteroidales bacterium. Lineage (NCBI taxonomy): Bacteria > Pseudomonadati > Bacteroidota > Bacteroidia > Bacteroidales > Bacteroidales bacterium. Next base: position 66,567 of record DAOQAK010000008.1, read on the forward strand.
CGGTTAACCCAGCCTAAAGAGTATACGCACCAAAAATAAATCTGTCGGTAGGTATATTTTACAGCTATATCAGCGCCTTTAGCACTTCCGGTTTCAATGATGAAATCTTTTTTAAGATAATCTGCTTCATCAGTATTTTGATCATTGTCGTCAAAAATCTTATTGCGGTTAATATTTGAAAGTTGCGGAAAATATTTATAGTAACCTTCAATGTTTACGGTAAGGTGTTTTACCGGATCGAATTCAACACCAAAAATTAAATGATCGGAAAGTTGCAATTTATTTTTTAATTCTTTGCCATCAAATTCAGTTTGAAGATTTTCCGGTCCTGACAGGAAGCCATAAAAAAGATTTACAACATCCCTGTCGGATGTAGTACTGATGAGGTTTTGTGAATACATACCTGCAGCTAACTTCATTCTGATTTTATCGGATAAATTATATTTTACAGCAAGACGAGGCTCAGGCGACATGGTTGCAAGTGATGCATAATATTGAAGTCGGAAACTTGGTTCGAATAAAAATTTACCCAAGGTTTTTTTGTATTTGAAATAACCTGCAGCTTCAGTAGTATTATCATTCTGTGAAATTTTGCGGTTCATAGAATTAAAATAATAGAAATCTGTTTTGAATCCGAGCATTTCAATACCCCAGCGGGCTTCGTCTTTGCCAAGGAAATAAGTAAAGTTAAGACCCATGTTAAAACCACTGATTTCGCTTTTCCTGGGATCTTTATTCTCTTCTTCCATGGAAATATTATATTTTGAATATGCAAGATTTCCCTGGAATAATATTGATGAATTTGATGGAACAAGTACGAAATTTGTTCCTGCCCCGGTTGTTTTCCAATTAAAATTGGATATGGATTTATAATTTACCTGGTCGTTAAAATTAAAACCGTAGAAATTTATTTTATTTCCATTAGCCCCGTTCATTGAAATTTTTCCGTAAAGGTCGGTATAATTAAAAGGCAGGCCGGCTGTGTCAACATATTGATAAAATACTTTTGAGCTTTGTTTCAGGTATGAATTTTTTGCAGAAAAAATAAATGATGTGCTTCCTCCGCCAACTTCTTTTTCTTTTTTCAGTGGACCTTCAAGAAGTAATTTTGATCCGAAAGGACTTGCAGAAACTTTTCCGGCAATTCTTTTTTTGTTTCCATCACGTGTTGTGATATCCATTACAGAAGAAATTCTGTCGCCGTATTCTGCGCCAAATCCACCTGTATAAACATCTGCATTACGAAGTATATCGGTATCAAAAACGGAGAAGAGTCCGATAGAGTGAAAAGGATTATAAACAACCATTCCGTCAAGAAGAACTTTGTTTTGTATGGGTGAGCCTCCTCGTATATATAATTGTCCTCCCTGGTCGCCGGTAAAAATTACACCGGGTAAAACCTGTAAATACTGAGCCAGGTCAGCTTGTCCGCCGACAGAGGGAATTTGCTGAATTTGCTTGGCAGTGATTTTAATTACTGATGTTTTTGTTTCTGTTTTAACGTCTTCTTTTTCAGCGGAAATATTTATTTCTCTTAACGAGATATTTGATTTTTTTAATTTGATATTTTTTGCAACAATATCACCGGCTTTCAAATCTATTGGTTCTTTAATACTGTCGAACCCGACATAAGTAACTATTAAGTTATACGAACCTTGTGGTATTTTAGAAATAACATAATATCCGTTAACATCAGTAACAGCGCCATATTGCGTTCCTATAAGATAAACACTGGTAAAAATAACGGGTTCACCGGTTTCTTCTTCTGTTATAAACCCTTTAATGCTGGCGTTTTGAGAAAAAGAAAAGAAGGATAATAATATAAAAATAAGGCAGAATAAAAAGCGTATTTTCATTGGTCTCAGTAATTTTGCGTGTAAAGATAAAAGATTCTTCTGTTAAATTACTTTTGAGAATAATTTTTTTTGTTAATAGTGCAGGTTTCAGAAATAAAAAGTGGTATGAAATGAATATATTTAATGTAATATCTGATAAATTAATTCTTTCATTAATTCTCCGTCGGGAACGGAGGCATTATCAATTCCTTTACTTTTTAAATCGTATTTTTTCAGAAGTGAAATGATTTGTTTGGTTTTTTTATAATTATAATTACCTGCAGCAATTTGGTAATCGACAAAAAAGTAAGGATTAATGCCGAGTTCAGCGCTGGCAATGCTTTTCGATTTATCGCGCAAGCTGTGAAGCAGTAATATTTTTGAATAAAAATTAAAAAGAATTCCAATAACTTTTATGTTTGGATTTTCTTTTTCGTTAGCTGCAAAATAATTGATGATTTGATTTGATTTCAGGATATCTTTTTTTCCCAATGAGCGTTGAAGTTCAAAAACATTAAAATCTTTACTGATGCCAATATAATATTCAATATGCGAAGTGGTAATTTCAGAACCTTCAGGAACATTAATGGAAAGTTTATTCAGCTCATTGGTGATTTTGCTAAGGTCGGAGCCAAGATACTCTGAAAGAAGTAATGCTGTTTCGGGGCGAATGGTGTAATTTTTTTTCTTCAGAAAATTCTGGATCCATGAAGGCAACTGATTATCGTAAAGTTTATCAGAATTAAAAAGAACGCCATTTTTATCGATTATTTTCGCTAACGATTTTCTGCGGTCGATGGTTTTATACTTGTAACAAATAACAAGTATTGTTGAGGCTAATGGTTTTTCAATATAGTATTCCAAAAGTCCTTTTTCTTTTTCGCGGCCATCAGGCACAAGACTTTTCATTCCCTGTGCTTCTTTCACAATAACCACCTGGTAATTCGACATCATAGGGAAGCGTTTGGCGTAGCTTATAACTGCTGAAACATCAGCATCGCGCCCATATATAATGGTTTGATTAAATTCCTTTTCGGTATCATTTAAAAGATTTGCAGCAATATAATCGGATATTTCATCAATAAAATATGGTTCATCGCCCATAAGAAAATATACCGGGCGATAAATTTTTTTTTCGAGTTCGTTGATTATTTCTTCGAATTTCATTTAAGAGGAGTGCGTTTTTTTATTCATTGTAATCAAAGTACAAATGTTTAACCGTTTGTCCGTTATTTATCAACTGGTTCAGTGAGTCAATGCCAATCTTTAAATGTTCTTCAGTAAATTGCATGGATACTTTTTTGTCGCTTTCTTCTGTTTTCACTCCTGAAGAAATCATAGGTTGATCGGAAACCAGCAGTAATGCTCCCGATGGAATATGATTGGCAAAGCCTACGGAAAAAATTGTTGCCGTTTCCATATCTACAGCCATAACACGGATATTCCGTAAATAATTTTTAAAATCTTCATCATGTTCCCAAACCCTTCTGTTTGTAGTATAAACGGTGCCTGTCCAATAGTCATGATTGTGATCACGTATAGTGGTAGAAACAGCTTTCTGTAAATTAAATGCAGGAAGAGCAGGAACTTCAGGAGGGAAATAGTCGTTTGATGTACCTTCACCTCTGATTGCAGCAATAGGCAGAATCAAATCGCCAAGATTATTTTTCTTTTTTAGCCCGCCGCATTTTCCCAGGAAGAGCGCTGCTTTGGGTTTTGCAGCACTTAATAAATCCATTATCGTGGCAGCATTAGCGCTACCCATTCCAAAATTAACGATAGTAATGTTGTTTGCAGTAGCTGAAGGCATGGATTTATCCTGTCCTTTTATTTCTGCATTATAAGTTTCCGCAAACATCCTGACATACCTGTTGAAATTGGTAAGTAAAACGTATTCGCCAAATTCTTCAAGTGCAGTACCTGTATAACGCGGCAGCCAGTTTTCAACAATTTCTTTTTTAGTTTTCATAAAAAAAATATTTAGAACAAAATTACTTCTTTTTCTATTAAGAATTAGGATTTTTTACATTTGTACTTTAATAAAAACATGAGGCAATTAAATTTACCTGAATATTCTTTTCGCTTCAGGCAACGGAATGATAAAACACAAGTATTCGATATTATCCGAAAAAAATATATTGTGTTAACTCCCGAAGAATGGGTAAGACAGAACTTTGTTGCATGGCTTATTCATGAAAAGAAATTTCCAACCGGTCTTATTGGTATTGAAAAAGAAATTACTTTAAATGGTTTAAAAAAACGATATGATATTGTCATATATAATTTAAATCACAGACCGGAAATGTTGATTGAATGTAAAGCGCCTGATATTGCTGTTTCCCAGAAAGTATTTGATCAGATCGCAATATACAATATGGTAATGCATGTTAAATACCTGATTGTAACAAATGGGTTAGAACATTTCTGCTGTACTATGGACTTTGAAAAACAAAAATATTTTTTCCTGGATGACATTCCTGAGTACACTCAATTATTTGGAAACAGGTAAAAATTTTAGTAAATTGCACGAAATTTATAATTACATGAAAAACATAAAATACATTATATTTTTTCTTACGATTATTCCATTTATCTCATTATCTCAAAGTCATTATTTTAAGCTGCCAGCAACAGTTACGGAAAGCGATTATATGTCAAAAACAATTATCATTAAAATTAAAGAAATATACCGTAATCAGTGCAATGAAAAAGGAGTGAATATTGATAAACTTTCAAAAGCATTTAACTCGATAGGTGCATATAATATTATAAAGAAATTTCCCGGTAAGGAATCTCCTAAAACTAAATTAAACAGGTATGGCGAAAAGATGGAAGACCTCTCACTTATATATGAGCTAAAATATAATACTGGGTTTAATATTGAAAAAGCTATAAATATCATGCTTGCCAGTGGTGTACTTGAGTTTGCAGAACCACATTATCTTGCTCAGTTATTTTATGTCCCTAACGATCCTTATGCAGATACTGCAAATAATTCATTTTCGCAATATCATCTGAATTTGATCAAAGCATACCAGGCATGGGATATTCAGAAAAGTGACACAAACATTGTTATTGGAATTACCGATACCGGGGTTGATTTATTTCACCCTGACCTTTATAATAATATCAAGAAAAATTATTATGATACCATTAACGGAATTGATGATGATGCTGATGGGTTTACCGATAATTTTTTTGGCTGGGATATGGCAGAGAATGACAGCAGTCCTCAATGGCAGGTTATTGGTCATGGGGTTTTTGTTTCCGGTTTGGCATCGGGAATTGCTGATAATTCACAGGGTGGGGCCGGAGTAGGTTTTAATGCTAAATTTTTACCCGTTAAGATTTCTGATGCATCAGGAGTAATAACTATGGGGTATGAAGGAATTGTATATGCTGCAGAACATGGATGTTCAGTTGTTTGTTGTTCTTGGGGCGGTTTGGGCGGCGGACAATACGGGCAAACGATCGTTAATTATGCAACGAACAATTGTAATGCTTTGGTTATAGCTGCTGCAGGGAATTCAAATAATAATGCCACATATTATCCGGCTTCATATGATAATGTATTAAGTGTTGGCGCAACCAATTGGTACGATCATTTATGGCATGATTCCACAAGTGCTTTTGGTTCATCATATGGTTTGCATGTTGATCTATGTGCTCCCGGTCAGGGGATTTTTTCAACATGGATCAATGCCGGATACCTTGGAGGGCAATCCGGAACTTCCTTTGCTGCTCCTATTGTTAGCGGAGCTGCGGCATTGGTAAAATCACAATTTCCTTCGTATTCAGCTATTCAAATTGGCGAACAATTAAAATTAACGACAGACAATATTGATACAATTCCATACAATGCTCCCTGGGTGGGAATGATGGGGACCGGACGGCTAAATATATACAAAGCTTTAACTTTAGATAATATTCCATCTATTGTGATGACATCGAAATCGATTACCGATAATAATGATGAACTTCATACAAGTTTTGATACATTGAGAATTGTTGGAACATTTAAAAATTATCTTGCTCAATCTTCAAATTCACTAAAGGTTTCGCTAAGCTCCACCAGTTCTTATGTTTCAATTCTTAATTCATCAACTTTACTTGGAATGATGAATACGTTTGAAGAAAAAATGAATTCTGCAGACCCTTTTCTTGTAAAGATATTACCCGGTGTTCCTGTAAGTACACAAATTGATTTTAAACTTACTTTCGAAGATGCAACTGTTGGTTATAAAGCATATCAGAGTTTTTCAATTGTTGTAAATGTTGATTATATTGATATCGATACAAATAAGGTTGCAACAACAATTACAAGCAAGGGTAAGATTGGATATAACTTGACAACAAACTTTAGTCAGGGTGTTGGTTTTACATATAAAAATAGTTCTTCCTATATGACTATTGGTGGACTTATGCTTGGTACAAGCACATCACAGGTTTCTGATAATGTTTATGGAGATGTAAGTAATCATTTTGATAATGATTTTAAAACCAAAACTGTTGTTCATAGGGTTGAACCTACTGAAAAATCGGACTTTGAAACATTATGCGTTTTTGATGATAGTCTTGCTCCTGTTTCTACAAGGTTAAATGTAACAGTTACTCATAAAACGTATACATGGTCTTCGGCTCCTGATGATAAATATATCATTATGGAATATTCCATCAAAAATAATGGTACACAAACTTTAAGTAATTTATATGCAGGTTTGTTTATGGATTTTGATATGAGTGGCGAGGATATTCAAAAAGACAAGATCGATTATGATGCAACAAATAAAATGGGTTATACTTATTCATTAAACAGTAGTCCTTATGCTGCAATAAAATTATTATCTTCGGGAACAGTTCATCACTATGCATTTGACAAGGACGGGGCCTCCAATGGGACTTCTGCCAGTATCAATATTGAAAATGGATTTACCAGTTATGAAAAATACAGTGCATTAAAAATTAATCAATCAAGAAACACTACATCTCAGAGTGGTAATGATGTTGCTGATCTTATCAGCACCGGACCATTTGTTATTACACCGGGCGATTCGGAAGTAGTTGCATTTGCTCTTATTGCCGGCGACCACCTGGCAGATATACAGAGTTCGGCTGTAGCCGCCGATAATTATTATAACCATTATGGTATCGATGAAATGTTCCCTGATAACCCTGTTGCTACTCTTCATGTTTTCCCAAATCCTGCTGTTAATGAATTAAACGTTTCATTTGATCTGCAAACTTCATCATCTGTTGAAGTATCTGTTGTGGATATTAACGGAAGAGTTATTCTTAAAAAGAATTTAGGAAAGCTAATGTTTGGAGATCATCATCAAACTATTGATATTACAAGTGTTTCATCGGGAACATACTCAGTATTGCTTTCTGCAGGAAGTTATCGCAGAACAGGAGAAATTACCATAACAAAATAGCAAATTATTAATTTATTTTTTAACGATGAATTTAAAAGATATACCAGAGGAGTTTATAAATTTTTTATTAGTAACATCATTCTCCCTTATTATAGGCCTTGCCCAGCGTCGCCTTCATCCTTCCAACGAAGAGTTCAAACCTTTTGGTACCGACCGTACGTTTACTTTTATCGGGATACTTGGTTTTATATTATGCATGGTAACACCCGGTGAATACTGGCTTTTCATGGGTGGCGGATTTGCAATACTTATCTTTCTGGCATTATATTATTACATGCGTTTGGTGAATATGCGCATTTATGGTATCACAACAATTATTGTTGCCATTATAACTTATTGTTTGGCTCCGCTTGTGATTACCCAGCCAAGATGGTTGTTTTTACTCGTTATTGTAACAGTTCTTATTTTTACTGAACTCAAAGAATCATTTGGCGTGATATCAAAAAAATTCGACAAGGATGAATTCATTACATTGGGGAAATTCCTTGTTATTGCAGGAGTTATTCTTCCTATTTTTCCTGATGAACCTTTTGTAGAATATTTAAATATCACACCCTATAAAGTTTGGCTGGCTGTTGTAGTAATATCAAGCATCAGTTATTTGAGTTACCTGCTTAAGAAATTTGTTTTTCCAAAAAGCGGGATTTTAGTTTCCGCATTGCTTGGAGGCATATACAGCAGCACTGCCACTACACTTATTTTATCACGTAAAAGTAAATCGTCAGGGAAAAATCAAAATCAATATGCAGCAGGTATTATACTTGCTACAGCGATGATGTATGTCCGCATACTTATTATTTTATTCATATTTAATGCTGCACTTTTTTCTATACTTTTACCGGGTTTTGCAATATTAATTTTGATTTCGTTCGTTGTAACTTATGTTATTTTCCGGTTAAAACCTGAGCATGTAGAAGAGCAGAACAGACATATTGGTTATGATAAAAACCCTTTGGAATTTAAAGTGGCTTTGCTTTTTACGGTTCTGTATGTACTGTTTACTTTTATTACTTATTATGTTATAAGCAATTTTGGCATTAAGGGACTTAATATCCTTTCATTGATTGTAGGTGTTACCGATATCGATCCTTTTCTAATAAATTTATTCCAGGGAAGATATGACGTAGGAATGAACATACTTGCTATTGCTACATTACAGGCTATTATAAGTAACAACATTGTAAAAGCACTTTATTCACATTTCCTTGCAAACAAGAAAATTTTATGGACACTTCTGCTGGGATTTTCAGTAATCATTATTGTTAACATAATCGTTACAGTGTTTTTTTATATGTCATAAGTCAATAAAATTTCCTTTATCTGTAATCCTTTATTATTAGTATTTTTGGCGTTTCTAATATTCCGTTAATAAAAATTATAACAAATATGTTATCAGGCGAATTGTTGAAGAACGGATTTACAGTTAATCATATTGTAATCGTAAAATACGCTGAAACAAATATTTCTTTAACTGTTTTTGATTCATTACAGAATACATTCATAGCATTTGAAAAGCTGGCATTTCAAAGCAGGAGTATCTTTTCAGAGAATATACAGGAAACAGAAATTGGCAAAATGCTGATCCATAAAGAAAAAACTTTTGGTAAAATTATCTTGCTTATTGATAATCCTGTTTTCACGATCATTCCCGGTGAACTGTACCGGGAGCATGACAAAGTAAAATATTTATTGCATACACATTCCTATCACGAAAATGAAGGCGAGCATTCCGATCATTTAAAAAATATGGGTTCGTATAATGTATACTGGTTGCCATACGATATGAAAAGTTTTGCAGCAAAGCATTTTCTTACATATGAATTAAAGCATTTCGCAACGATTTTTACAAATTATTGTTTGTCATTAAACAAAAAAAACGAAGCGATGTATATTCATGTTGGGGCGAATATCATATATGTTACTGTGGTTTCAGGGGGAAAGCCGGTATTATGTAATGCTTATAAATATAATACTATTGAAGATTTTACATTTTATATTTTAAAAGTTTATCAGAAAATATTTCAGAAACCGGATAGCGCTTCTTTATTAATTTCGGGTGAAATTGAAAAAATTTCTGAATATAAAACTACGATATCAAAATACATACGGAATGTTGATTTTATTATGAACAGTGAAGAATTTAAGTATGGTGAAGGAATTTCAAAAATGCCATTACCTGTAAATAATATTTTATTCAGTACACCATTATGCGTATAGTAAGCGGAACACACAAGTCGAGAATAATAAAACCTCCAGCAAACCTTCCGGTTCGCCCAACCACAGATATTGCCAAGGAAAGTTTGTTCAATGTTTTGGCAAACAGGATTGATATGGAAACAGTAAATGTTCTTGACCTGTTTTCGGGAACAGGAAGCATATCGTATGAATTTGCTTCCCGAGGTGCATTAAGTGTTACTTCGGTTGATATTGAAAAACGCTGTATCGATTTTATACATAAAGCATCAGCGGAATTTAAATTTACAAATATAAAAATACTGCGAAACGATGTGTTCACTTTTATAAAGATATGCAAAGTGAAATACGATATTATATTTGCCGACCCGCCTTACGAAATGCCCAGAATTGAAACTCTCCCTGACCTGGTATTTGAAAAAAATATTTTAAATGAGAATGGGATTTTTATTCTTGAACATACTGAAAGGTTGAATTTTTCTGCTAATCCACACTTTATGGAAAAGAGAAATTACGGGAAAGTAAATTTTAGTTTTTTTAAAAACGTTTAATTCATTTGTCTTCAGACTAAAGAATTAAAAAAATATTTTTTGTAACTAATCAGTATGGAAAATTATTTATACCGACAGAAAAGAGTTTTGCAAAATTTTTTTTTGTTTTCTATACGGTATAACTCGTTCTAAACAGTTTTGCCTTTGCAAACCTGATAAGAACGAGTATAAAACACGAAATTATATCGTATTTAATCGTGATTTTATCTTGGTTTTCTAATTTTATTAACTTTGAATTTTTAATAACTTATAATTTTTCTACCTGATTTCGATGAAATCAGACATAAAATAGATATTCAGGAAAAACAGGTTTTAATTATGAAATATCCATGTGAGCGAGCCTATCCGATTGGCAAAGCGGGTAACTATAAAATTTAAACAGATGAAAAATACAAAGACAAAAAATATTGCAGTGTTCCCGGGTTCACTCGATCCTATTACTAAAGGTCATGAATCGGTTATTATCAGGGCTGTTCCGCTGTTCGATGAAATAATTGTTGCCATAGGTGAAAACTCGCAGAAGAAAAATTATTTCTCGCTAGAGCAACGAAAAAAATGGATTGAAAAAGTTTTTAAAAAATATCCTTCAGTGAAAGTTAAGGTGTATTCAGGACTTACTGTTGATTTTTGTAAAAAGCAAAAAGCAAAATATATTTTGCGCGGCTTGCGTACATCGGCCGATTTTGAATTTGAACGCAGCATAGGACAGATGAATAAATGCATACATCATGATATTGAAACTATTTTTATGCTGACAGCGCCGGAATATACACACCTCAATTCTTCCATCGTGCGCGACATTCATCGTTACGGAGGAAGCGTTAAAAAATTTGTTCCTGATGGTGTTGAATTAAAATAAAATTTAAGATACTTCATACTAATTCAAAAGCGCCAATGAAAAAATACTTTTCCATTTTTGTTTTTATTTTCTTCTACATCACTTTGCCATCACAAAATATAACATCATCAAAAAAGGCAAAGGAAGCAGGCCCAGTACTCGATTCATTAATTAAGTCATGTGCCGCGTCAATTCGCCCCGACAGCATTCGTTCATACCTAAGCACGCTTGAAAATTTCGGTACACGATTTTGCCTGGCCGATAATCACCGTGATGTAGCGGTGTGGATTAAAAATAAATATATCTCCTTAGGATATACAAATACGGTTCTTGATTCATTCCTGATGACCGACCAGTGGAATTCGCAAACCTATACACTATACCAGTACAACGTTGTTGCTACGCTTGAGGGTACACAGGCTCCCGATGAAATATATATTGTTGGCGGGCATTACGATTCCTATGTTTCGGGCACAACAGCATTAGTGAGCGCGCCGGGTGTTGATGATAACGGAACATCGGTGGCTGCAAGCCTTGAAGTTGCAAGAGCATTTAAAGAAAATAATTTTCATCCTAATAAAACTATTAAGTTTATTGCATTTGCTGCTGAAGAATTAGGACTGAACGGTAGCAGGTATTATGCAGAACAGGCAAAAGCGAATGGGGATAAGATTCAGATGATGATAAATTTCGATATGATCGGAACCAATCATGAAGCGCAGGGTGCATGGCATATCAACTTTGTAAATTACGAAGGTTGCGAAAATATTACTTTGTTTGCTCATGAAATTGCAAGTAATTATACAACATTAACTGCTGTTGATGTGAATAGCAATTCGTCGGGTTCGGATAGCTACAGTTTCTGGACAAATGGTTTTCCTGCAATATTCCTGCAGGAATACGAATTCAGCACAGTGTATCACACGGTAAATGATTTATTGATAAATGTTGATACGACATACTGTGCTGAAATTACTAAAGTTGCCTGTGGCATGTTGTTGCAGTCGGTTGAATCGCCAAAGATTGTAAGCGGGCTATCTGTTAGCGATGTTGGCGACGGAGTATCGCTTTATGCTTCGTGGCAAAAATTAAACGAAGCTGATGTTACCGGTTATATGGTTAATGTTGGAAATTTATCGGGCGATTATGATTCCACATATTATACAACAGATACAACTATTGTTGTTTCCGGTTTAACGGAAGGAACATTATTTTACATTGGTGTGAAGGCTGTGGATATTGATGGCGATAAAGGATTGGCTTCATATGTATCAGCAATACCTTTGTCGATACCGCGCACACCAACAGGTTTGGAACAACTGGTTTCCACATCGAATATAAAATTAGGTTGGAAAAAAAATATGGAGCTCGATATGGAAGGATATAATATTTACAGGAGTGATGCAGCAAACGGAACTTATGAAAAAATAAATTCTGCAATGGTTGCCGATACTGTATATACCGATAATACTGCCGATGCGCATACTTTTTATTATTACGAAATTTCTGCGGTTGACAGCGCTTTGAATGAAAGCATATTGTCGGCTGCAATTAAAACAAGAGTGATCACTCACGATATGGGAATTTTAATTGTTGACGATTCGGAAGGAGGATGGCTTAACCCAACCGACCAGCAGGTTGATGATTTTTATAATAATATTTGTGAAGGGTTTACTCTTGCAAATTATGATGCTACCGACAGCACAAAAATTTATCTTGCCGATATGGGTGCATATTCAACATTATTGTGGCATATAAACCGCAAGATTAACAAACCTGTTTTTTATAAGAATCAAAATGAAGTAAAGAAATTTCTTGAATCGGGCGGGAATCTTTTATTTACTTGTTATGAACCGCAGGGTGCAGCACAAAACATAAATGGCTATCCTTATACATACAATGCAGGTGATTTTATTTATGATTATTTGAAGATAGCAAGTTCCGAAGAAACCGACGAAGGCTTGTTCATAGGTGCAAAACCATTTGCTGCCGGTTATGATTCGCTTTATATTGATACCTTGAAAACCTTGGCAAATAATCAACATCATGTTTTTAATATTGAAGCAATAAATCCGAATAGCGAAGGCAACACAATTTATTCTTACGATTCGTATTTTAATCCTTCTGTCCCTGCAGGCAATATGATAGGGAAAAGCGTAGGAGTGGAATACCTCGGAAGCGATTACAAAGTTGTTACGCTTAGCGTTCCTTTATACTTTATAAAATTTGATGAAGCGAAAAATTTTGTTCAGTATGTAATGCATGAGAAATTTGATGAAGCCATTGATGTTCCTGAAATGCAAAGCAGCAACGGAAAATTTTTATTTACATTATTCCCAAATCCTGCAAGCGATGAATTAAATATTACAATTAATTCCGCTGAAAATAAAAATGCAACACTTGAGATTTATTCCATTAGCGGAAAACTTATAAAGCAATATAAATTTAATTGCTCTAAAGGATTACAATCTAAATATATTGATATTACTGCAATTCCCGAAGGTTTTTATTTTTGTAAAATAAAAGCCGGAAATAATTATTGTGTGAAAAAATTGGTGGTGGGGAGGTAACGGATTGGCGGTATGTTTTTGTTGCCGATTTCGAAGCACTTCACTGTCAAGT
>DAOQAK010000009.1 GCA_035353855.1 Bacteroidales bacterium
TCGGTTTGCGATACCCTTTTTCTTTTATTCTAACAAAATTTTAAACAGGCTCTAATATGCTTGACATTTTGCCCAAAATACTGTAACTTACGAAGACAAATGAGTACAAATACTGAAAAAATTAATGAGCTTTTCAAAGAAAATATTATCCTTTTTAATATTTGTTTTGTTACCATATTTTTATGTAAATGCTGCTGTTACTATAACTGTAGCTTCAGGTGGCGAAAGTTTGTGTTCGGGTTCTTATACTACTTTGGGGAATATAACTATTTCAGAAAATAATAATGCTGATTTATCAAAGCAAACGGATGCAAAGCTTGTAATAAGTGCTCCTTCAGGTTATGAATTTAAAGCAGGTTCCGGTTCTTATTATTTTGAATCTGCAAAAAATATTTCAGCAATGGCAATTAATGTTACTACTTCTTCCATTACAATAACATATACAACAGATAATACAAATAAACTGGATTTCTTTTACATATCAGGTATACAAGTTAAAGCAAGTAATGTATCTCCGGTGGCTGCATCTGGAAATATGATAAAAACGTTGGGTTCTCCTACTGATGCTTCAATTGTTGGGATGACAAATGGTTCTACAAGTTTTGGGACATTAACACAAGCTGCTGCTATGGCATATTCTTCAAGTGCAGTTACTCAGAACAATACAGCGAATGTTGATGTTGGAACTTCAAATAATGATATAATTGGAATTCAGGTTGTTGTTAGTGGCGCTTGTGGTACAGGACCTACTGCAACTTCATTTGCATTAAGCACTACTGGGTCGACAGATGCTGCTAATGATATTTCATCGGCAAAAATATATTATACCGGAAGTACATCAACTTTTTCGGCTTCTAACTTATTCGGAACACAGGCAAGTCCAAATGGAAGTTTTACTATTAATGGTTCACAAACATTGGTTACAGGAACAAATTATTTTTGGCTTGCATACAATGTTTCTGGTTTTGCAAAAACTACAAATATATTGGATGCTGAATGTACTTCGGTTACTGTTGGTGGATCATCTTATACGCCATCACCTTCAACAATTTCAGGTTCAAGAACAATAGGCATAGGAACAATTACAAGCAATGGCACTGGAGGCGGAAATTGGAGCAGTGGTTCTTCATGGACTGGAGGCGTAGCCCCAAGTTCAGCAAATCATGTTACAATACTTAATGGTGATGCAATTACCTTAACTGCCGATGCTTCATGTATTGACCTTAATATTAATGGTGGCGCAACAGGTGGAAGTTTAAATTTAAGTTCATTCCAACTTACGATATCAGGTAATTTAACAGTTACAAGTCCGGGAACATTAACAACTACCTGTAATTCGAAATTAGTAGTTGTTGATTATGGTTCAAAATCGCAAATTACATTGCCTTCAAGTGTAACAATGCTTCAGAAAATTACTTTAAATAGGACCGCGGGAGTTACATGCAATCATAATCTTAATCTTTCAACTTGTGTTCCTGGCGATAGTGTTGTAATTGTTTTAACTAAAGGTGTGCTATCAATGACTTCCGGCGCCAAACTGCTATTAAATTCAATTGCCATTAAACTAGATATAAACACAACAGATAATTCTTATGTTGATGGAATAGTATCGCGAACGGTCGCAACCGGGGGAAAGATGTATATTTTCCCGGTAGGTAATAGTGGAAAATCAAGAAGATTTGGAATTGCTCAGCATTCGGGAGCTGATGGAGTGCATGATGTTCAGTTTATCTATGCATCACCAGTTAATTACAATTATATTAATTATGGTTTTCTGCCGGGAGGTATAATTGATAAATATTATTGGAAACATGTAAATGTATCAGGAGGTAATCCTCAACGCAGAATCTATTATAAGGATAGTGATTTTCCAGAATTAAGCTCTGCGCAAAGAATAGCATACTTAACATTAGCAAATAATAAGGTTTCTACTTCAACCGATGAATGGACAAAGCCAACAACAGGGTGGATGGTTGATGACACTTATAAATATTGTCAGTTCACAGGGGCTAATGCTTCAAATAACGAATATTGGACATTCGGCTCTACTAATGCAACAGCAATTTTACCGGTTTCAATTATTTATTTTAATGCCTCAACTTCAGATAATGAAGTTAAGTTATCGTGGGCTACTGCTTCTGAAATCAACAACGATTATTTTACAGTGGAAAAATCAATTGATGGAGTAAACTTTGAAAGTCTTACTAATATTGATGGTTCAGGAAATAGCAATAGCATAATTTCATATAATGCTTCTGATGATAATCCTTATAATGGCATTTCATATTACAGGCTAAAACAAACTGATTTTGATGGTAGGTACTCATATTCTGATGTTATATTTGTAAATAATAGTAAAGAAAATAATATTTTAGTTTATCCTAATCCCGTTAATGATATTATAAATATATCCTTACCGGAAAATTATGATATAATCAATATTGAAGCATACAATGCGCTTGGAATAAAAGTATTTTCTAAAACTATTGAAAGTAAAAATTTTTATAATAATATTTTTAGTATTAATGTAAAAGAAACTTTGAAAAATGGGGTTTATCTGTTCAATATAACTACAAATAATAAATCAAATATATTCAGGATTGTAGTGAATAATAATTAATGTCAGGCAAAAACACCATTATTTTTTGGTATAATGGAGTTTGTGTTTACGCTAATTACCGGGTAAGGAGGTTATTCAAATGAGTAACCTCCTTTTTTTTGTATAAAAGCCCTAATATTTTTTTAAAAATATATTTCTATATTTACAGCCTTTATTTTTTGAAATATAATTCATGCGAAAAGTTTTGATCATCATATTGTTTTTCTTTGCAGGGACATCATTATTATTTTCTCAGAAAAAAGATAAAAAGGTATTGTATGGTATTGGTGCAGATTATAATTTCCAGACAGAGGGAATTGGTATTGATGCACGGGCTAAAATTCCTATTTATAAAAAAATTTTTGTTTCGCCAAGAATTTCATACTTCCCTTCTTTTAATAATGTTCATGAATTGTATGGAGGCGCTGACCTTGGATATAATTTTCCTTCAATTCGCAGGGTAATGCCTTATGCTTTTATCAGTGGCTATTACGATGATTGGTTCAATAGTTCCAAGTTTCTTAATGATGTTGCAAAAAAAAATAATTTTGTTTACGAAGCCGGTACAGGAATTATTATAGCGTATAAATGTTTTTATCCTTATGCTGAATACCGTTATGATGCTAAGTGGAAAGAGGGAACGATAGGTATCGGCTTAATGCTTAAGTTCGGTGAATGCTTTTCTTCTAAACGACAGAAAATAAAAAAGTGTCCACAGTTTTAATTTTCCCAGCTCGTAAGGGTAAATACTTTTTCTTGTGTATTATTATTGAAAGCAAATAATAATTACTAACAAAAATATTGTCTCATGAAAACAATTAGAAAAATATATTTGATATCATTATCAGTATTAACTGTAATGATTGTTTTTTGTTCTTGTTCAAAAGAAAGAACCGAAACCAGTGAATATGAGCCTCTAGATGAATTTTATGATAATAATGCTCCCGAAGAACAAACATTTATTATTGATTCGATACCCGGCGATACTATTGTTGGTATACATGGAACTAAAATATGGGGAGTACCCAAAACTATCTTCATGTATAAAAGCACGCAGCAGGATATTTATTATCCTTTCTTCATTAAGCTGATAGAAGCATATAGCATTAAAGACATGATTTTGTCAAAGCTTCCGAATGTTGCCCAGGGAAATATTTTAAAGTCGGATGGTGAATTAAAAGTTACTGCATTTAAAAATAATGATGAACTTGTATTGAAAGAACATTGTGGGTTGAACATGTGGGCTCCTTCATCAAATCCTGATGATACTATGGGTGTTTATTATGGATTTACAAATGCTACTACCGACGATTGGAACATTGATGTTACTCAAACCGATTATTTATTTACACAAGATACCGTGACAAAAATTGGCGTTCTGGGAAAAGGATACGGAATGAAAATAGCTAAATTAGGCTGGTTAAGTGTATGTAAACTTAATACATTTACTTCTACTTCGGGAATAACTTTTACTGCTGTCGGAACAAATACGAACTTCATCGACATTTTTATTGTGTTCAACAATTTACATTCGTATATAAAAGTAAACAACTTAACAGTATCTAATTTGCCTGTTGGTGAGCCTGTTACCGTATTTGCAATAGCTAAAGATACCGATGCAAGTATGTATTATTTTAAACAGAATTATACCATATCAACTTCTTCTATTATAATAGATTTAGTTATGCAGAAATCTACAGAAGCTGAAGTTCTTACTTTAATGGGCTCGTTGTAGGTATTATTTTAATAATTTTTAATAATTAAACGAAGAATAAATTTTATTCTTCGTTTTTTTATTTCTTCCTTTGTAATATGAAATTATTCCAAAAGAAAGAATTTTTAAAAAAGAGCAACAAATAAATATTATGCGAGTTTCAAGAATAAAAAATAAAAAAGAAGAAAAGCTAGAAAAAAAAATAGATGTGTCGTTATTAGATCCATTTATTAAAAAATACAAAAACGAAAAAGGAAATTTAATCCCTTTACTTCAGCATGCACAAGAGCTATACGGCTATTTGCCGCAAGAAGCTTTTCACAAATTAGAAAGGGAAACTCAATTAACATTAAACGATATGTATGGTGTTGCCAGTTTTTATGCTCAGTTTTCCTTGTTCCCAAAAGGAAAATATATCATTAAAATGTGCACAGGAACTGCTTGTCATGTAAAAGGGTCAAATACGCTCGTTGAATTTATTCACGAAAAATTAAAAACAAGCGAAACAAAACATACTACCGAAGATGGTTTATTTACAGTAGAAATAGTAAGCTGTCTTGGTGCATGTGGCTTAGCTCCGGTAATGGTGATAAACGAAAAAGTATATGGAAAAGTTACTTCAAAAATGTGTGAAGAAATTGTTGAAGATATTATTAAAAAAGAAAATCAGTAGCAGTAAAATAATGGGTTATGAAATATATTAGTAAAAAAGATATTGAAGATATTAAAGAACGTTATTTAAAGAAAGCTTCTCTAATTCATAAACATATTGTTATTTGTGCCGGTACAGGATGTATTGCAAATGGTTCTTTGTTGGTTTATCAAGCAATGATAGAAGCACTCGAAGTAACGGGCTTATCTAAGGTGGTAGATTTAACACTTGATATTCATGAAGATGATAATTCTGTTTACCTCTCTCGCAGCGGATGTCAAGGGTTTTGCGCACAGGGACCTTTAGTTACTATTTTCCCCGATGAGATAATGTACGTAAAAGTGAAACCGGAAGATGCACTAGAAATTATACAAAAAACGCTTGTCAAAAAAGAATTAATTGACCGCCTTTTATATATTAATCCTTCCAATGAAGAAATTAGTAAAGGGCCATCGGAAATTCCTTTTTATAATCAACAAAATAGGCTTGTTTTAGGAGAATGTGGAAAGGTAGATCCAGAAAGTATTGAAGAATATATTTCACATGGTGGATATATTGCAGCCGAAAAAGCTTTTAATCAACTTACCGATAAAGAAATCTGCGATATGATTCTTCAATCTGGGCTTAGAGGTCGTGGTGGTGGTGGATTTTCTACCGGTCAAAAATGGGAACTTACGCGCTTAGCACAGAGTGATAAAAAATATGTAATTTGTAATGGAGATGAAGGGGATCCGGGTGCTTTTATGGATAGAAGTCTTATGGAGGGGAATCCACACCGAATTGTGGAGGGTATTATGATAGCTGCTAAAGCGATAAATGCAGATGAAGCTTATGTATATGTAAGAGCAGAATACCCCCTTGCCGTGAAGCGTATGAAAAAAGCCATTGAAGACGCTCATAAAATGGGAATTTTAGGGAGTCATGTTTTTGGTTCAAAGCAGCATATTAATATTCATGTTATGGAAGGAGCCGGTGCCTTTGTCTGTGGAGAAGAAACAGCATTAATCGGTTCTATTGAAGGACATAGAGGAATGCCTAATCGAAAACCTCCTTATCCATCTCAAAAAGGACTTTTTGGGAAATCAACGGTAATAAACAATGTAGAAACATTGGCGACTGTTCCTTTAATTATTAAAAACGGCCCCGAATGGATTAATTCAATTGGTACAGAGAAATCGAAAGGAACTAAAATATTTGCCCTAACAGGTCATGTTGCCAATACCGGACTTATAGAAGTGCCTTTTGGCACTACCCTTCGTGAAATTATATACAACGTTGGAGGTGGAATTGTAGATAAAACAGTATCAGGAGAAACAATTAAGTTTAAAGCCGTACAAATGGGTGGCCCTTCGGGTGGTTGTATCCCAGAGCATCTTCTCGATACTATTGTTGATTATGATTCAGTTATTGCAACTGGTGCTATTATGGGCTCCGGAGGCTTGGTGGTGATGGACGAAAATACGTGTATGGTTGATATGGCAAGGTTTTTCCTCGATTTCACACAGAAAGAAAGTTGTGGAAAATGCACCTTTTGTCGTATTGGAAGCAAAAGAATGCTTGAAATATTGCTTAGAATTACTCAAGGGGAAGGGAAACAAGGGGATATCGAATTATTAGAAGAGCTAAGCGAACAGATAACTAAAAGCAGTCTCTGCGGGCTTGGGCAAACAGCGCCAAATCCGGTTCTTACTACATTAAAATATTTTAAACATGAGTACGAAGCACATATTAGAGATAAAAAATGTCCGGCAAAAAAATGCAAGCCTTTAATAACGTATGAAATAAATTCCGGAAAATGTACCGGTTGTACTGCATGTAAAAAAGCATGCCCCGTTTCGGCTATCTCCGGAGAACGTAAATTACCTCATTTAATAGATCAATCGCTTTGTACAAAATGTGGTATGTGTTATAGTAAATGTAAATTCCAAGCGATTACAATTGGATAACATTTTTTAAATGATTTTTTAAAGAATAATAGTAGTTATGAATGATATAAATGTTGTTTTAAACGGAAAGAATATAAAAGGAAATAAAGGAGAATATATTCTTTCTCTTGCAAAAAGAAATGGATTTGAAATACCTTCTTTATGTTTCGATGAAAGGTTAGACCCGTATTCTTCTTGTTTCGTTTGTGTAGTTGAAATAGAAGGAATGAAAAACTTACAACCGGCTTGTTCCACCCGAATTATGGAAGGAATGAAAATAAATACTATCAACGAAAAAGTATTTAAAGCACGGAAAACAGCCTTAGAATTGTTGTTAAGTAATCATTATGCTGATTGTTTAGGCCCCTGTAAACAAACATGCCCTGCCGGTGTTGATGTACAAGGATATATTTCTTATATTGAAAAAGGAATGTATCATGAGGCTGTTGCCTTAATAAAAGAAACAAATCCACTTCCTGCTATCTGCGGACGTGTTTGTGTTCGCCCCTGTGAAGTTGCTTGTAGAAGAAATTTGCTAAACGAAGGAACCGCGGTTGGAATTGACTACATGAAACGATTTGCTGCCGATTATGATTTGTTTTCTTCAAATAAATATAAACCTACTATACCAGCAGCTACTGGAAAAAAAATAGCCATTATTGGTGCAGGCCCTGGAGGATTATCTGCTGCCTTTTTCCTTCGCAAATACGGACATGAAGTAGATATTTACGAAGCAGCTCCTTTAGCCGGAGGTTGGCTAAGATATGGCATCCCCGAATATCGACTACCTAACGATATTTTACAAAAAGAAGTCGATAATATTACAGAAATGGGTGTTCGTATTTTCTTTAATCAGAAACTAGGAGAGAATATCTCATATAAAACATTAAAAAATAAATATGATTCTTTGGTTCTTGCTATCGGTTCTCAAAAAGGAACATCAATTGGTTGCGAAGGCGATGATGCTATCAATTGCTTGTCGGGTATCGATTTCTTAAAAGCAATGGAACTTAGTGGTAAAAGATATGATTTTAAAGGGAAAACAGTTGCTGTTGTTGGGGGTGGAAATACGGCGATGGACTGCTGTCGGTCTTCTATTCGTTGCGGAGCAAAAAAAGTGTATGTAATTTATAGAAGAACAGAAAAAGAAATGCCTGCTAATCCCATTGAAATTCATGAATCGAAATTAGAAGGGGTAGAATATATTTTCCTTACAGCTCCTGTAAAAGTGAATAAGGATAAAGAAGGAAAAATTAAATCCATGACCTGTGTTAAGATGGAATTAGGAGAACCGGACGCATCTGGAAGGAGAAGACCGGTTGTTGTGGAAGGCTCTGAATTTAATATGGAAATGGATTATGCCATCGCCGCAATAGGACAAAAAACAAATATTAATTTTTTAGAAGATATAAATACAAATTGCGATAAAGGGGAGTTAAATGCAACAAAATGGGGCGATGTAGATGCAAACCCGCTAACATTACAAACCGGGATAGCCTCTGTTTTTGCCTGTGGTGATGGAGTAAGCGGACCGGCTACATTAATTCAGGCAGTAGCACAAGCTAAAATAGCGTCTTTAAGTTGTCATCAGTATTTAACAAATCTTGCAATTCAACCTTTACAAAAAGAATTTATCAGTAAAAAAGATAATTTTAAACTTCAAATTGCAGAAGATTATGTAGGGAAATTTCTAACACAAATGCGCGAAGAAATGCCAACCTTAAATCCAAAAGAACGGAACAATTTTAAAGAAGTTGAATTAGGATATAAAAATGAAAAGATAGCTCAACATGAAGCAGCCAGATGTCTTGAATGTGGCTGTGTTGAATATTATGATTGCGATTTAAAAAAATATGCAACGGAGTATGGTGCCGAACAGAATAAATTTAAAGGAAAATATAACGAATCGCCCGTCGATTTTCATCATCCATT
Organism: Bacteroidales bacterium; assembly: GCA_035353855.1. NCBI lineage: Bacteria > Pseudomonadati > Bacteroidota > Bacteroidia > Bacteroidales > Bacteroidales bacterium. The sequence continues at coordinate 8,823 of DAOQAK010000009.1, forward strand.
TATTGAAATAGATAATAATAAATGTGTTCTTTGTTCTCGATGTATTCGTATTTGTAAGGAAGTTGTAGGCGCAAATGCATTGGGTTTGGTAAAGAGAGGATTTGATACCTATGTAGCTCCGGCTATGGGCAAAAGATTGCAAGATACGACATGTGAATCCTGTGGATTATGTATATCTGCATGTCCTACAGGTGCAATTACTGAAAATGTATTGTTTAAACCGGGTCCCTTTAAACTCGATAAAATAGAAACAATTTGTAATTATTGTTCGGTAGGTTGTGCAGTAACAATTCATCATAAAAATGGCTTTTCCATGAAAATAACAGGCAGAGAAGGAATCGTTAATACAGACGGGAATATATGTAAATACGCCAAATTCGGTTATACCTATATAAATGATAAAAACAGAATAACAAAACCACTTATTAAAGAAGGAAATAAGTTTACTGAAATTTCTTTTGAAAAAGCATTTGGAATTATTGAAGAAAAAATTAAAAATGTAAAAGCCGATGAAAATGCTTTTTTTGCTGGTGCACGCTTGTCGAACGAAGAAATGTACCTTATCCAAAAATTGGCAAGAGCCGGAGCAAAAACAAATCAGGTAGCATCATTCCATTATTTAAATAGAGAGAACGGACTTCTTAATAATTCGTGTGCAAACGTTCCTTTTAATCAGATAAAAGAAGCAAGTCGAATTTATTTATTGGGTTCTGAAATAAATATGGATAATGCGGTTGTGGGCTTCATGATTCAAAATACAAGAGTTAAAAATAATATTCCTGTTGAATTAATAACTAATAAATCAAATAGTAGGATGATTAATAAAGTAGATAAGCTACTTCAAATAAAATCATATTATTATTTCGTAAAAGCACTTAATCATTATATCCTTTCCAACGAATTAGAAAATAAATTGTTTATTAAGAATAATTGCGATGGATTTGATAAATATAGAACAAATTTATTGAAAGAAAATTATTCGGAACTGGTTAAAAAAGCAGGAATTACGAATGAATTAGTCACTAAATTTGCACAGGATTATAATAAAGAATTAAATGCCATTCTTGTTTTTTCGGAAAAGGAATTATCTGCAAATGCATGTCAGGAAATATTTAATCTATCTATCCTTACCGGAAAATTAGGGAAAACAGCTAATGGAATTATTTCATTAAAAGAAAAAAATAATTCGCAAGGGTTATTAGATATGGGAATAAGTCCGGAACGGGGTGTTGGCGGTATTTCGATTACCGATAAAGGATTAATTGAAAAAATGAAAACGCAATGGGGTATAAATGAATTACCCCTATCGAGAGATATAAATGTGAAAGAGCAATTACATCAAGGGAAATTTAAAAATATAGTTGTATTTGGAGAAGACCCTATTGGATGTGCTATAGAACCGAAAGCAGTACGTAATTGGTTTGCTAAGGCCGAGTTTGTAGTTGTTCAGGATTATTTTTTAACCGAAACATCTAAACAGGCGAATTTAATTTTACCTGCTTCTTTCCCTTTCGAAACGGGAGGTACATTTACCAATACGCAAAAAGTAATTCAAAAATTTGAAAAACAATTCCAATCAAATATGGAATATGATTCAAACGCACAGTTAATAAAGCTAATTGAAAAATTTGGGATAAAAGGAATAATAGAACCGTCGGAAGTTATATCAGAAATAATTCAAATGTTACCCGAACCAAATAATACTAAAAAATATTCTTTTGCTGAAACAACAGAAGAAAATAGATTCCGACTATTTGATTACGGATGTGACGCCTTAGTCAAATATTTTGAAGATAAATATGTTGAATTATTGAATAACGAAAAAAATAGTTAAAAATGAAAGAATTCGAAAACATACAAGATATTTTAACTTTTGCAATTAATCAGGAACAAGAAGCAGTCGATTTTTATAACGACCTTTCCTCTCGCTCAGTTAACCGCGAAATGAAAGAAATATTTCAACAGTTTGCCAGAGAAGAAATGCAACATAAGGCAAAGTTACTTGCAATAGAAGAACAAGGATTTTTTGATAATTCAATCGAAAAAATAATTGATTTAAAAATTTCCGATTATATTGTTCAGGTACATTATACACCTCAAATGACTTATCAAGATGCGCTGGTTTTAGCAATGAAAAAAGAAAAATCGGCATTTAAATTATATTATAATCTTTCAGAAAAAGCTCCAAATGCTGAATTAAAAAACCTTTTCTTGATGTTAGCACAAGAAGAGTCGAAGCATAAACTTCGTTTTGAAATTGAGTACGACGAATATGTTTTAAAAGAAAATTAATTCGTTATCAATCTATAGAGAGTTTTTATTGTAATCCTGTGTATATATAGGGTTTTCTATCATAAGAATAGAAATACTTATCTTTGTAATAAATATAAAATAAGAAATATGAAAAATAAAAATTCAAGTTTCTTACAGTTGTTGTTTTTTTTTATTTCAGGGATATTGCAATCACAAACATTAATATCTTCTTCAGGAGGATTTTATTCTTCAACAAATACAATGTTATCTTTTACCGTTGCACAAATGACCATGGTGCAAACTTTTTCTACTACAAATAATATTTTAACCCAGGGTTTTCAGCAACCTGAAGATTTAACTACAGATATTATTGAAAACCCTATTATATCTGAAAATGTAATGGTGTACCCCAATCGAACATCGGGTGTGTTTAAACTTATTTATACAAGTAGTGTGAGTGGAAAAAATAAAATGATACTTTATTACATAGTAGGCCAGATAGTGTATGTAAAAGAAATTACACAAAATATAGGTGTAAATAATTTAAATATTGATAATAGCAATTTTCGTCAAGGTGTATTTTCTTGAATTAACAACATTGAATTATAAAGGGGAGAAAATTAAAAATCACTAAAAAATAAATTTGATTTATTAAAAAATGATTATGAAAAAATCAGGTATAACAATTTTAAGTGTTTTATTTTTACTGTTTCTTGTTGAAGTGATTCATGCACAAGTACCACAAGCATTCAATTACCAGGCAGTAGCTCGTGACGGATCAGGTGAATTATTGAAAAATGAAACGATTGGAATTAAAATAATAATTCATCAAGGCTCATCATCCGGTACAATTGTATATTCAGAAACCCACACCTCTACAACAAATCAATTTGGATTATTTACAATAGCCGTAGGACAGGGTACTCCTATTGGTGCCGCATTTAGTACGATAGATTGGAGTACGGGAAATTATTGGTTACAGGTGCAAATGGATCCTGCTGGTGGTACAACATTTACTAATATGGGTGTTGATCAATTATTAACGGTTCCTTATGCTATGTATGCTGCAAATGCAGGTGTACCAGGTGCAACAGGTGCAACAGGTGTAACTGGTGTAACCGGGCCTACCGGAGCAACTGGTCTTGATGGAGTAAACGGAGTTACAGGCGCTACAGGTACTGATGGTGCAACCGGAGCAACTGGACCATTGGTAGCCGGTACATTCGGAGAAACATTAATGCATAATGGTACTGATTGGATAGCCGATAGTAATCTTTATAATGATGGAACTAAAATTGGCATTAATACAAAAGAATTAGATTATGATTTAAATGTTAAATCTTCTGTCAGAATTGGATCAGCAAATAGTACTATATCATATTTAATCATTGATAAAACAGCTGCTGCCAATCATGCATTTTTAGATTTTAGAACTTCGGGTTCTGATAATTGGATAATTGGAACATACAGTAGTAATGATCTAAGGTTGATTGACTGGACCAATGGTTATTCATCAAATGCTGCATTTATAATTAAAAAATCTACTAATGAAGTTGGTATAGGAACAAATACACCTTCAAGCAAACTGGATGTTGCCGGTACTATTACTATAAGTGGCGCCAATACAAATGAATTAAATCGTAATCAAACGGGTAGCGCTAATCTTACGCCGATAGCTTACGGAAATATTACTTCAGCCGGTGGTATAAATACTGATGCCAGTACTTCTAATTTTACCTGTACGCGTTCAGGTATTGGTCAATACTCAATAACAATATCCGGAGAAACTTATTCCTGGACTAAATATACTACTATTGCAACAATAAACACTTCGAGCCCTTGTTTCATAATAACCAACAGTGTAAGCGGTAATCTAATAATTTATACATATGATATTTCAGGTACTTTAACTGATGAACCTTTTGAATTTATTGTTTACAAACCATAATATGAATGTGAAAAATATTACATAGAAAAATTTGGTTATAATTTGCATTGAAAAATCATTGAAATTAAAATAAAGAATAACTTTGTATATAGTTTAAAATATATTTTTATGAAGAACAAAAATTTAATTTTTATTTCGATGTTTAGTTTGATGAGCATTTTTAGTATTCAGGCTCAAACATTAACACCTACAGTTATTTCTTCAGCCGGAGGATTTTATTCATCTTCAAATGCAATGTTATCTTTTACCGTTGCCGAAATGACTATGGTGCAAACTTTTTCTGTTACAAATAATATCTTAACCCAGGGTTTTCAGCAACCCGAAGATTTTGTTGTTGGTATTATAGAGCCTGTTAAAAACTCAGGAGAATTTACAACTTATCCCAATCCAACATCAGGATTGTTCACACTTTCTTTTTTAGGAATCGCTAACGGAAGTTGTGATATAAAATTATATAACCTTGTTGGACAAATTATGCTTACGAAAAATATATCTCAAAATGCAGGATTAAATTCTGTTGATTTTGATATTAGCAATATGAGTCAGGGTATTTATTTACTTGAATTATCAACTGTAGATTTAAAAGGAATCAAACAAATCAATTATCATAAAATAAATTTAGTATATTAATTTTAATAAAGTAAATATGAAAAAAACAGTAAACACATTTTTAGTAACATTAATTTTATTATTATTCACGGTAAGTTTATGGGCGCAAGCCCCTCAGGCATTCAATTACCAAGCTGTTGCAAGAGACGGCTCAGGTAGTTTATTAATCAATAAAACGATTAGTATTAAAATTTTTATTCATCAGGGTTCTTCAACAGGGACAATAGTTTACTCTGAAACACATTCTCCTACAACAAATCAATTTGGGCTATTTTCAATAGCAATAGGACAAGGAACTCCACTGGGAGCTGCATTTAGTACGATTTCATGGGGAGCGGCAAATTATTGGCTTCAAATACAGATGGACCCGAATGGCGGTAGTTCTTATACAAATATGGGTACTGATCAATTATTGAGTGTTCCATATGCTTTGTATGCAGCAACTTCAGGTACTGCCGGAGCTACCGGAGCCACTGGTCCTACTGGTAGTGATGGAGCAACAGGGCCTACCGGACCTTCAGGAGAAGTTGGGGCTACCGGGGTAACAGGTCCGCTGGTTGCAGGAACTTCAGGTCAAACATTAAGACATGACGGAGCAGGGTGGGCAGCAAACAGCCTTTTATTCAACAATGGAACATACATTGGTATTGGAACTTCCAACCCAAGTGCTCTTTTACAGGTTAGTGATAGTGGATTAGTAATAAAATCTACAGGAGAAATACAAACCATAGGTAAAGGTACCGGTACTATAATAGGGAATGCAAGAGGTTTAGGATCTATCGACCTTCAGACTAAAAGAGATACTGCCAATTTGGTTGCTTCAGGGCAATATTCTGTTATAGGCGGAGGAATAAGCAACCTTGCAAATTATAATTATTCAACTGTTTCAGGTGGATATCGAAACAGGGCGACAAATACATATACTACTATTGGAGGAGGTTACTACAACCAGGCAAGCGGAACTTTATCAGCTATTGGAGGGGGCGACAGTAATGAAGCAGCTGGTGCAGCTGCAACAGTTGGAGGCGGTCGTTTTAATAATTCAAGTGGATATCGCGGAACTATTGGGGGAGGTTACTCTAATATTTCATCAAATTACTATTCAACTGTCGGAGGCGGGTATATGAACACAGCAGGCGGATATGCCGCCACTATACCTGGTGGCTATCTGAATAGGGCAGACAGCTCCTATTGTTTTGCGGCTGGATACAGGGCTAAAGCAGTACATCATGGAGCAATAGTATTTGGAGATATGACCAATAGTGATATAGCATCTACTGCTGAAAATCAATTTACCATTCGTGCAAGTGGTGGCACCAGGATATTTTCAAATGGTACTTTATCAGCCGGAGTATTGTTGGCTGCTGGTGGCAGTTCATGGTCAGCAGTTTCCGATAGTACTCTTAAGCGTAACATACGCACGGTTGATGGAAGCGAAATACTTACAAAACTCATACAAGTGCCAATAAGCCGCTGGAGTTATAAATCGCAGGATGCAAGTATTGAGCACATAGGACCTATGGCACAGGATTTCTTCGCTGCATTTGGTCTGGGAGAAGATAATAAACACATTAATACACTTGACCCTGATGGTATAGCATTGGCCGGTGTTCAACAACTTGCTATTGACAACATAAAACAACAAAAGCTTATAGACATACAAAAAATAGAAATTGATGATCTTAAAGCAAGAATTGAAAAATTAGAAAAACTATTGGAAGAAAAATAATAATAGTGTCTTTGTTATAAAAGAGCGGGGCGACCTTTGGGCGCCCCGCTCTTTTATTTATATAAAATTAAAACGGTAAATCATCACTTGGTTCCGGTGCCGGAGTTGTTGCGGAATAAGGTTCTTCCTGGATATGTTCATTACTTGAAGTATTATCGTCTCTTTTCGAAACAAGTATTTCTACTTTGTCACCAATAATTTCTGTACGGTATTTCTTAACACCGTCTTTATCATCCCATGAACGGGTACGTATTTTACCTTCAATATATACTTTGGTTCCTTTTTTTAAATTGCGTTCAGCAAATTCGGTCATACCATTGCGCCAAAATACAACTTCATGCCATTCGGTTTGTTCTGTATTTTGTCCATCTCTGCCTTTATAAACTTCTGTTGTTGCTAATGAAAATGATATCTTGGTGTTGTTTTCAAAACTGCGTATCTCTGCATTTTTTCCAAGATTCCCGATTAAAATTACTTTGTTAATTCCTGCCATAATAGTAAAAGTTAAGGTTAAATAATATTTTTCAAACTTACATAATTAATTAATATGCTATAATAAATTTTTCTTTTTTAAAAATTTTTCGATAAGACGTGAAATAGCAAAATGATTTATATTTTTAATATTAATTTTTTCAAGATTATACGGAATATCAACAAGTGGTTTATTGATGATTACTTCATAGAATTCAGCATAAATTGTCTGGTGGCTGAGTTCATGAACATCGGAAATATGAATAGATTGTATTTTATAAAATTCTTCATGGAAAATTTCTTTCCATTCTTTGTTTTTTATTATTGATTCTTTTGATAGTTTTTTTTCGGTTGTGATACATGGGAATTCATACAATTGTTTCCATATGTCATTATTATCTCTTTTTCGGATATATGTATATACTGTTGAGCCTTTCTTATATTTGATGAAAAAATAATAGAAAAATCTTTTTTTACTTTTTATTTTTTGTGTTTTGTTCGGTAAATAGCTAATGATATTTTCCTTATAAGCTATACAAAATTTATTCATGATGCATTTTAAACAATCTGGATTTTTAGGCTTGCATTGCAACGCTCCAAATTCCATTATTGCCTGGTTAAAATCACCTGCTTGTTTCGGCGGAAGAAGTTGGCTTACAGTTTTTTTAATTTCTTTTTTTGTATGTGATAATTTTATATTTTCTTTTATACCAAAAATTCGTGTAATAACACGTATTACATTTCCGTCGACCACTGCATAAGGTTTGCTAAATGCAATTGATAATATAGCACAGGCAGTATAATCGCCAATACCTTTTATCTTTATTATATCTTCATAGTTTGATGGAAAGATACCATGATGGTTTTTTGAAATTTCTTTAGCGGCTTCATGTAAATTTATTGCCCTTGAATAATATCCCAATCCTTGCCAGAGTTTCATGATCTTATTTGTTTTTGCAGCGGCTAAGTCATGAACAGTAGGAAAATGTTTAACAAAACTGTAGTAGTAAGGAGTACCTTGTTCAATACGTGTCTGTTGAAGTATTATTTCAGACAACCATATTTTATACGGGTCATTGGTTTTTCTCCAGGGCAACTCCCTTTTATTTTTCGTATACCAATGGATTAATATCTTAGATAAATGGTTCATTTTATGATAAAACAGATTTATTTTGAGAACATTATGGAAAAATATTTATTAATTCTTTTGTAAAAGAATAAAATAAATTTAACTTTGCACCCCAATTTTCAATGATTAAGAATAAAAAAACAAAATTATTTAAATTATGACAAAAGCAGAAATTGTAGCAGCTATTGCTAGTAAAACAGGAGTTGAAAAGGTTGCAGTACAGGCAACAGTTGAAGCATTTATGAATTCAGTAAAATCATCATTAGCAAAGGGAGATAATGTTTACCTGAGGGGTTTTGGTAGTTTCATAATTAAAAAGCGTGCTGAAAAAACGGGAAGAAATATTTCTAAGAATACTACTATTATTATTCCTGCTCACAATATTCCTTCATTTAAGCCAGCTAAGACTTTTGTAAACGAAGTTAAAAAGAATGTAAAATAATTTACAATAAACGGTAAAGAAATAATATTATATGCCAAGCGGAAAAAAAAGAAAGAGACATAAAATGTCTACCCACAAACGTAAAAAACGCCTAAGAAAAAACAGGCATAAAAAGAAATAATTTTTTCTTGATTTTACGTTTTATATTTTCTCTTAAAATGATAGGAATTCGAAGGTTGTTACTTCTTATTTTTATTTATTTTCATATCGCCACATAGGTGGTTGATGTGTTATGTATTACTTTTATAAATCATCAGGGTGAATAAAGAATTAATTATCGACTCGACCGCTTCTGAAGTAGTTATTGCTTTACTGGAAGAAAAGCGTCTTGTCGAGCTCAATAATGATAAAAGCGGGAAGAATTTTGCCGTTGGCGATTTATATCTGGGAAAGGTTAAAAAAATTATTCCGGGTCTTAATGCTGCCTTTGTTGATGTAGGGTATGAAAAAGATGCTTTCCTGCATTATCTCGATTTAGGCTCCCAGATTCTTTCATTGAATAAAATGATTAAAATGGCGATGTCGAATAAACAAGGCATCCCATCAATGGAAGATTTTCGTCTTGAAAAAGAAATTGAAAAAACAGGGAAGATCTCGAATGTAATAAATGTTAACCAGCAAATTTTAGTTCAGGTTGCAAAAGAACCTATTTCTACTAAAGGACCCAGAATAAGTTCGGAGATTTCTTTTGCAGGAAGGTATCTTGTACTGGTACCTTTTAATGATAAAATTTCTGTTTCTCAGAAAATAAAAAATCCCGAAGAACGTAATCGCTTAAAAAGATTGGTTCAAAGCATACGTCCCAAAAATTTTGGTATCATCATTCGTACTGTTGCCGAAAACCGCATGGTTGCCGAACTGGATACAGATCTAAGAGAATTAGTTCATAAATGGGATTCATCCATTGCAAAGCTTGCAACATCAAAAGCGCCCGTAAAAATCCTTGGCGAATTAAACCGCACATCAGCCATACTGCGCGATCTGCTTAATGAATCATTCAATAATATTCATGTTAATGATCAGCGGTTATTTGATGAAATAAGAAATTACGTACATACAATATCTCCCGATTTGCAGGATATTGTGAAGTTATATAAAGGTAAAGCACCAATTTTTGAACATTTTGGAGTAGAAAAACAAATTAAAACTTCTTTCGGGAAAAATGTTTCTATAAAAAGTGGTGCATACCTCATCATTGAACATACCGAAGCATTACACGTAATTGATGTAAATAGTGGTCATCGCACAAATGCAGAAAACAACCAGGAACAAAATGCACTGGATGTTAATCTCGAAGCAGCATCGGAAGTTGCCCGTCAATTAAGGCTTAGAGATATGGGCGGCATAATTGTTATCGATTTTATTGATATGCATGATGGTCATAATCGTCGAAAATTATATGAAAGACTAAGAGATGAAATGCGTATGGACAGAGCAAAGCATACCATTTTACCTCCAAGTAAATTCGGACTTGTGCAAATCACCCGTCAGCGTGTACGTCCTGAGATGAATATTGAAACTGTTGAAAAATGTCCGGTATGTGATGGTACAGGCGAAATAAAAGCAAGCATCATTTATGTTGATGAAATTGAGAATAACATAAAATATCTTATCCAGAATCAGAATGAAAAATTCCTGAAGATGTGCGTGCATCCATATATATATGCATACCTTACAAAAGGAATTCCATCGGTTAGCTTAAAATGGTTCCTGAAATTCAAAAAGCGAATTCGTATTGTTCCTATGTCATCGTATCATTTATTGGAATATCACTTTTTCAATAAAGATGATGATGAAATAAAACTGTAACCTTTTAATATTTCTGCATGAAAAAAGCAGAAAAAAATATATATACCACATCCCAGGCGCTAAAGAAAGCTGCCGATTATTGTGTAGTTCAGGAACGTTGTCAGCAGGAAATACGAACAAAACTATACGACTGGGGAATATATAATGATGATGCAGAACAGGTAATAGCTGAATTGATTTCCTTAGGGTTTATTAATGAGGAACGTTTTGCAAAAGCATTTGCAGGTGGCAAATTCAGAATGAAAAAGTGGGGCAAACTGAAAATAAAAAATGAACTGAAGCGAAAAAATATTTCTGATTACTGCATAAACAAAGGATTGCAGGAAATAAGCCATTCGGAATATTTGAAAGCATTAAAAGAAATTGTTCTGAAAAAATCGAAAGAAGTAAAAGAAAAAAACAGCTATAAAAGAATGAACCGGATTATAAGTTATGCCATTCAGAAAGGTTATGAAAACGATTTGGTATGGGATATAGCTAAAACAATGATTAAAGAATGAAATTTTTTTTCTTTTTTTTTAATTAAGCCTCCATTTTTCAAAACAATATGGGTTGTTTCCTAAACAAAACCAATTGTTTCCTGAAATTTGTTTGCTGTTTAAGCAACACAACCCTTTATTTCCTAAACACGATTCGTTTTTTCATATAAGCTGTTGGTTGTTTTCTATACAAAACCCACAGTTTCCTGAAAACAATCGCTTGTTTCCCTGGCACAACCCTTTGTTTCCTGAAACAGGTAGGTTAAAAACCAAAACATGCAGGCTGTTACCAAAAAACGGTTAAGCAGTTTTAGTGAATTTGATACCGCTGATTTCTTTATATTCAGGACTTGTTGAACCAAATACCGACTTTACATATACTTTTACATCCATTGCTATATTATATAAGCCGGTATTTTCTTTATAAAGGATTTTATTACGTTCGATACGGGCATTGCTTAATGCAGTTATGGCATTAATTACCGCAGTATTCTTTGTTTTCATATTTGTCAGCAAGGTATTCAAAGTTGCAACCTTCAAATCAGTTTCATTAGGGATGTATCCTGTTTCGGAAGTTAATAAATTGATAAGCTTAGCAAAATTATCGATACGATTATCGTAACTCATTTGCGATGCAGATATTTGTTTAATTTCTTCGCTTATAGTATTTATTTCGGGTTGTGTTTCGGCAACTTTGCCGGGGAGGCTGATAATCTCTTTTTTAGGTGTAGCTCTTTTGCCGGTAATTTTTCGCGTGATAGTTTTAGCATCATCAATTTTTTGTACAGTAACATCGGAACTTTCCAAAGCACTTAAAACGCGTGTTGTGAATTTACTTAATGGATTAAACAAAATTTCGCGTGCATCGACAGCTAATGAATATGCATTATGTTTGTCCTTTACAGTTGCCAGTGATGTTTGGGCAGCAGTAAGCAGGGTATTTAATGCTGTGAGCTTAAGAGATGCTTTAGCCGGATTGTAAGTTGTACCATATCCTGTACAAAAGGAAATTAATTGTTCAAAATTGGCTACGTTCCTGGCGTGGCCTGTTTCATTTGTTTTCATAGTTTTCATTTTTTTTTGTTTGTAATTTATTTTTTCGACCTACTTTTTTCTTGATAAAAAAGCTTTGAAGAAAAAACGTAAGTTTTATAAAGGATATTGTATTATTTGCTGTTTTTTAAATAAGAGAGGCACTAATAATTCAGAGACTTGAAAAATTAAAAAATCACTTCATTTTCCAATTATTAATTCAAACTTACCACCTATTGTCAAAACATAACCAAATATAAATTTGTGTTTGACTTTATGTTGTTTTTAACAGTTTGTAAAGGAAAAAAATAGTTATGAACAGGATGCACTTATTAATGCATGGTATAACCGAACGTTATAACCAGTTTATCGAATTAATGCAAAAGTATTAAAATGCGAAAAAGTCTTAAATTCAATACGTTATTAACTATATTTAAAATATCGCCATATATTTATGCGTTCTATTTTTAGTTAATTTTTTTCTGAAAAATTTTGCAGATTATTAAATTAAAATTGAATTAACAAAATGTTTAATCAAAATCCCAAACAATGAAAACAAAAAAAATCAGAAATGCGCTACTTGCGCTGGTATTAATTGCAACATGGATTGCTACAATTGATGTAAAAGGACAAAATGGGAGGTACAGTGGTCAAGAAATAATGACCCAAACAGGTGAATTAGTTCAAGCATATAGTTATTCCGGTTGTGGATTAAATTATACTACAGGAAGTGTAAAATTAGCGGCTAGGCATCTTAGCCCTACATCTGTTACACAACCGGCATCTATCAATATAACTGGTATTCCAAATAATGCAATTATTGTAAAAGCCTTTATAACATGGGTTATTGATGATTGTGCAAGTAGTTATAATAATTGCAATGTTCAATTTTATAATACTTCTAACACTTCTTATACGATTAATAATGTTCCTTATCTTGTCTCATCTCCTACAGGTAATGGTTGGATGTATGGAATCAGGAGTTTTGAAACAGAAGTAACAAATTATATTTCTCTACCATATAGTGGAACTTATAAAGTGAATTTGCTTCCTACAGCAAATTATCAACCTCCTTATAACCCTGATACTGATGGAGCAACATTATTTATTATTTATAAAATACCCAACAGTAATTTTATAGGTAACATAAATATATATAATGGAATGATTCAAAGCAATGGTAGTAGCACCATGAGTCAGCAATTATCGGGCTTAAATATTATTAATACACCTAATAATCCTAAAGCTTTTTTATTGCTTGCAGATTTTCAGGATAATGCATATGGCCCAAATCAATATCCTTCTGTAACATATAATAATATTAATACAATTAACTTTTTACCAAATTTCTGGAATTTTGAAGAACAAGCAACAAATTTAACTCAAAACCAAAGTACTTATAATTTCACTATAAATATTCCACTTTTCGGAGGTGGTTATGATGTTGGAAGTTTGCATTTAGCGGGAATATATTATCAAAGCCCAATTGTAGATGCAGGAAATAATCAAGCTATTTGTAGCGCGGGGCAATGTGCTACATTAACTGCAACAGGAGCTTCTTCATATATATGGAGTAATGGATCTACATCAAATCCTATTATTGTTTGTCCAACGACAACAACAACCTACTCTGTTACTGGAACAACTGCTGAAGGATGTACAGGAAGCGATAATGTAATTGTATCTGTAAGTACACCTCCTCCTGCTTTTACTATTTCCGGGAAAAATAATAATTGTAATCCGCAACCTAAAACATATACTGTTTCACCCTTTAACTCTGCATATACGTGGACTTGGTCAGTAAATGGAGGCATAGCTCATTCTTTTACATCAAGTACTTTTACCATTGACTGGGGATCAAGTGGTATTAATCTTCCCGGGGGAGGAACAATTACAGTTACAGCTAATAATAATGGCTGTACTACAACGTCTACTTTTAAAGTATATGAATGTTGCGATAATACGGCAACATATACATATAACGATGCGACGATAAATTCAAATACTACAATTAACGGAAGTACAATTATAGTGAATGGCACTTTAACTATTACCAATTTTGGTACTGTATATCCTACAGTAAACTGGAATGATGACCAGGTATATTTTGGTCCTATGGCAAAAATAAATATTGTTCCCGGTTGTACACTTAATATTACAAGAAGTAATTTACAGGCATGCGATACTATTTTATGGGACGGTATTTATGTTACTTCTACTAAAAAGAAAGCATTAGTATTTATTGAAGGTTCAACAGTAAAAGATGCTCTTAATGCAGTGGTTTCCATTGCTGGTGGCGGATTTAGTTTTTTGAATTCATTATTTGACAAAAATTATAAGTGTGTTTGGGCGCATTATTATAATGCAAGTCATGTTGGACATATTAACTCAACAAATTTCTATTGTACCTCAACTCTATTATATCCTCACAAAAATGAACGAACATATATTGGAGTTGAAGCTGATTCGGTAAAATTTTTATTTATTGGTGATAGCGCAACTTCTGCCAAAAATCAATTCGATAATATGGATTTTGGTATAAAATCTCTTGACAGCTATGTAAAGGTATACAATAATAAGTTTACCAATATAAAACCTACGGTTTCGTATATAAACCCTACACATACAATTTTTACGGCAATTCAATCCGATGCTATCAATACATCTTCTTCATACCCGTTAGCTAAACTTAAAGTAGGCGATCATTATGTTTCGGGTTATTATAAAAGTAATTTATTCCAGAATTGTGAAAATGGCATTTGTACTAATGATAATTATTTTGTTGATATTACAGAAAACAATCTCGAATATACTATTATTGGGAATAATTGGGGTGAAGCTATTTATACAGGTTCTGTTTCACAATCATCGGCTCCCGTAGAGATATATAAGAATACACTTGTAACGTATAAGCGAGGGATTCATGTAATAAATTCAAGTGCAGCTATGGTAAAATGTAATATAATTAGTATAAAAGCTCCCATAACTTCACAATCATATGAAACTCGTGGAATTCTTGCCGAAAACTGCCAAAGCGCTACAATTGCTCAAAATACCGTAACAGGACCTTCGGGAGGTAATGGTGACTGGCGTATTACTGGCATACGTGCCGATGGATGTCCCGGAACAATAATGCAATGCAACAGTTCTTCATCTGTTGGCAGGGGAATAATTTTTGGCGGAGTTTGTACTCCCGGTACCGATATGTCGAAAAATGATATGACCAATTACATGGACGGACTTTTCCTAAATTGGTGCGTTATGGGCCAGCAAGGCTCAAGCGGTTATCCTACTGATAATACTTGGTGGGTTACAGGTAGTCGTAATAGCGATACTTATGCTTATAATTCCTATGGTAACCAATCTCCTTTTTATGTTAGAAATACAGGAGGTGTTTATGTGCCAACAATTAACACATTCACTATTGGTTATCCTCCAGTTACTATTAATCAAACCACCGGCTATTCTTATGTGCGTTGTAATTATTGTTCAGGAGGTGCTATGAGTATGAGCCAAACAGAAGCAGAAGTTCCTGTAATTGATAAAACAGATGAGTACACTGCAATAATTGAAAATAACAATGATGCACTAATAAGCAGTGAAAACAAATGGCTGATGAGGTATTTCCTGTATAAAAATGTTTTATCGGAAAACCAAACCACAACAAGTATAGTAAGCAATTTTATGCAAGCCAATCAGGATAGTGATATTGGAAAACTGGTACAGGTAAACAATTTTATTGAAAATGGCGAATATGCAAAAGCACAGGAGGAAATTAGTAGTATTACATCGAGCAGTACAATGGCGGATAACCTTATAGGTTTTTATAAATTGTATTCTGAAAAACTAATTTCAGATAATAAGTATCTGCTTACTGATGCCGATAAACCTGTATTTGCAGAAATAGCTCAGCAATGTCCTTACCAGTACGGACCAGCAGTATACCATGCACGTGCATACCTTAAAGCATGTGGCGATATAACAGAGTACATCAATTCGTGCGAAAATACTTTGCCTGCATCGGGTTCAAAATTGTCAAACACTAATGAAAATACCATACAGGAAATAACAATTAGTGTTTATCCCAACCCTGCAAAAGACGAGGTTATTATTTCTATACCTATTGAAATCAAAAGTATATACAAGATAGAGCTAATAGATGTTCTTGGACAAACTATACTTTCAGAAAGTATAAATAAAAATCTTTATACTTTATCCTTAAGTGGAATTAATAAAGGTGTTTATATTTGTAAAATATTAGATGAAAAAAGCAATGTTTTATTCAATGATAAACTTACAGTTATTAAATAATTTTTAAACTTCGAAGCATTCCGATATATATCGGAATGCTTTTATTTTATGAAAAAAGTACTAATAATATTATTGTTTTTTCTATATACAGTAAAAGGAATTACTCAAAATTTAGTTCCTAATCCAAGTTTTGAAGAATATTCAATCTGTCCATCTTCTTTAGGTCAGTTATCTTTTTCTATTCCATGGCAAAACCCAAATAATCGCACTCCTGATTTTTGCAATTCTTGTTGTAGTATTTCAACTGGTTCTTCTGTTCCTGATAATTCATGGGGGAATGAAAATGCACATACAGGTATTGGTTATAGTGGAATTTGTTCATTTTATAAGTCAGAACTGGGTAGAGAATATGTACAGGTTCTTCTAATAGATAGTTTAAAAAACAATACGATATATTGCGTTGAATTTTATGTAAGTCTTGGAGATAAATCAGATTATGCTGTAAATAATCTTGGGGCGTTCCTGTCTACAATGGCAATAAATAGTACGAACGATCTTATAATTTGCATTCCTCAAATTATTAATATTAGTACAAATCCTTTAACAAATAAAGACGGTTGGAAAAAAATATCAGGTTCGTTTGTTGCATCAGGAGGTGAAAAATATATTACTATCGGGAATTTTAATGACGATCCTTTTTCAGATACTATCCATGTAGATTCATCTGGATATTGTGGAGGAATGACATATTATTACATAGATGATGTGTGCGTTTACGATTGCAGTGCACCTGTATATATTGCTGAAGCAGGAAATAACACAACAATATGCAAAGGCGATAGTGTGCAGATAGGTTCTACGCCTCATGCTCAATACCTATATAACTGGCAACCATCAATAGGATTAAGCGATACAACAATTGCAAACCCTTATGCTAAACCTGAAATTACAACAAAATATTATTTAACCCAAAAAGATTTTAAATTCGATGAAACGATTGATAGCATTACTGTATTTGTAAAAGATTGCAATGATTCAATTACAATACCAAATGCCTTTACCCCCAACGGCGATAGCTACAATGATTATTTTATAGTTCATGGAAAAAATATTAAAACCATAAGCGGAAAAATATTTAACCGCTGGGGGCAGGAGCTATACAAGTTTACAGATGCAAACAGCAACCCGATAGCTATCGGGTGGAATGGTAAAACCGAACAGGGAAATGAAGTTTCGGAAGGGACATATTTTTATATTATTACTGTTACTTTTGAAAACGGAGAAGTGCAGGAAAAGCATGGATGTATTGAGTTGCTGAGGTAATTCAGAAATAAAACACAAGAATTTTTAATGTTGAATTATTAATTTTAAATGAAATAAAATGAAAAAAATAATACTATTTATTTTTGTATTTACATTAACCATTAATCATATAAATGCTCAATGGCAACAGACAAGCCTTGATAATACTCAAGTTTATTCATTAGCCATAAGCGGAAACAATATTTTTGCCGGGACTTTTTATGGTAGTGGTGTGTACTTGTCTTCAAACAATGGAAATAATTGGACTGTTGTGAATACAGGCTTAACAAGTACAATGATACAATCATTAGCTATAAGCGGAAACAACATTTTTGCTGGGACATATAATAATGGGGTATACTTATCAACAGATAATGGCAATAATTGGACAGATATGAATACAGGCTTATTAGATGCCAATATCAAAGCATTAACTATAAAAGGGGACACCATTTTTGCAGGAACTAATGGCGGTGTTTATCTGTCTACAAACAATGGACAAAATTGGGCAGCAACATCTTTATCTGATACTATTGCTGTTTTAGCTTTAGTAATTAAAGGGGATTCCATTATTGCCGGGACTGATGGTGGTGTGTATTTATCTACAAACAACGGAATAGTTTGGTTAACTTTGAATAATGGTTTACCAGTAAATACTTCAGTTTATTCATTAGCAATAAACGGGAACAATTTTATTGCAGGTACAGATAATGGTATATATGTTTCTACAAATAATGGAAATAATTGGATTGCTGAAAATACAGGTATAGCAAGTACTTCAATCTACTCATTAGTCATAAGTGGGAATAACATTTTTGCAGGAACTAATAATGGGGTATATTTTTCTTCAAACAATGGACAACTTTGGACATTGGAAAGTAACGGTTTAGTAAATTATATTTATGTTTTTTCTTTAGCCATAAAAGGAGATACTATTTATGCCGGTACAAGTAAACCGGGAACATCTGGTGGTGGTGTATGGAAACGTCCATTATCTGAATTAACGGGAATAGCAGAACAATATAATTATATTAATGATTTCTCTTTTTATCCTAATCCTGTAAAAAATTATATTACCATTAAAAACTCTAAAGAAACAGAAATAAACTTTTATTCAATTCAGGGACAACTAATAAAAACCCTAACAACAAACAGTAATAAAACAAGTGTTGATGTTTCAGCATTTCCAAGTGGTGTTTATATTATTGAAGTTAAAACAAACGAAAGTTGTTTATTGAAAAAATTTATAAAGGAATAAATTATATTATTTCTTAAGACAACTATATAAATGTTTTTCAATTTACTTTTTAAAATGTCAAAGTACAGGAAAAGCATGAAGTGATTGAATTTCTGAGGTAATTCAGCATGCAGTCCGCCGAGGTGGATAAGAATCAAGGATGAATGTTCAATTTTGAATGATTAATATAAAATTACCTAATAACTCTGAAAAACGAATAACCTAACCAGCAACCACAAACTAATAACCAAAGACATCAATTTAATATTTTCCATTTACTATTATCTATCCGCCGTGGCGGAGCTATAAAAAGGTCAAAGGTTGAAAGGTTTAGCTACAAGCCAAGTCAATGGTTAAAGGGGGGTGGAAAAACTCCATTAACAAAAAACATATAACCAAGCCAGCAGCCATCAGCCAACAACCAATCCGCCTTGGCGGACATCAATTTAATATTTTCTATTTGCAATTATCTATCCGCCGTGGCGGAGCTATAAAAAGGTCAAAGGTTGAAAGGTTTAGCTACAAGCCAAGTCAATGGTTAAAGGGGGGTGGAAAAACTCCATTAACAAAAAACATATAACCAAGCCAGCAGCCATCAGCCAACAACCAATCCGCCTTGGCGGACATCAATTTAATATTTTCTATTTGCAATTATCTATCCGCCGTGGCGGAGCTATAAAAAGGTCAAAGGTTGAAAGGTTTAGCTACAAGCCAAGTCAATGGTTAAAGGGGGGTGGAAAAACTCCATTAACAAAAAACATATAACCAAGCCAGCAGCCATCAGCCAAAAACCACAACCATTTCTTCTATTTGATATTTTCTATTTGCTATCATCAATGAAGTAATACCAATTGTTAATTTAAAATAGTCCAAAGGCTATTTTAAATTTTACAATGGTTATGCCGATGACATAGATGTTATAATACAATTTATTGGACTATTACATATATACAATCGGTATTATTTGCTATCTAATGATTATTAATTAAATTTGCATTTCAATATAAAATTATGGTAACTGCTGAAAATATTAAAGACCTTACCCGAAGGCTCGAAGCCTTAAGGAGGTTCCTTTGACATTAAGAAAAAACTTTCACTGATTGCCGAAGAAGAAAAACTTACATTACAACCCGATTTCTGGAACGACTCCAAACAAGCCGAAAAAATTTTAAAATCAATTAAAGAAAAAAAAAGCTGGACTGAAGCATATTCCCTTTCTGAAAGCGGAATGAACGATTTGAATGTGATGTGGGATTTTTTCCAGGAAGGCGAAGCTACCGAAGAGGATATTGATAAACAATATTCCGCTACTTTAAATAATATTGAGGTTCTTGAATTCCGCAATATGCTTAGCGGAGAAGAAGATAAACTGGGTTCTGTATTAAATATCAATTCGGGAGCTGGCGGAACCGAAAGCCAGGACTGGGCCGAAATGCTTATGCGAATGTACATCCGCTGGGGCGAACGAAATAATTATAAAATAAATGTTCTTGATGTGCAGGAAGGCGATGTTGCCGGAATAAAATCGGCATCACTCGAATTTGAAGGTGATTACGCTTATGGTTATCTGAAAGGGGAAAGCGGTGTTCACCGTTTGGTAAGGCTTTCGCCATTTGATGCTGCCAATAAACGTCACACATCATTTGCTTCTGTGTTTGCTTATCCTATAATAGATGAAAATATAAATATCGATATCAATCCTGCCGATATTAGCTGGGATACCTATCGTTCTTCAGGTCCGGGCGGACAAAATGTGAATAAGGTTGAGACCGCAGTTCGTTTGCGCCATGCTCCAACCGGTATTATCATCGAATGCCAGGTAACCCGCTCACAGCAACAGAATCGTGAAAAAGCTTTACAGATGCTTAAATCGCAGTTATACGAATTGGAACTGCGTAAGAAAAAAGAAACACTTGCTGAAATAGAAGGAAATAAAAAAAGAATAGAATGGGGCTCGCAAATTCGTAATTACGTTATGCATCCTTACAAAATGGTCAAAGATTTACGAACAGGTGTTGAGACATCGAATGTGCAGGCAGTGATGGATGGCGATTTATACGATTTTATTAAAGCTTACCTGATGGAATTCGGACAGAAATAAGTCCTAAAATTCAAGCATCAAGCTCAAAACCCAAATGGTCTTCTTGGAAAAAATAATTAAGGAGATTAAACGCTATAATAGTGTTTGAAAATTCTTTTCTCTTTTTGAATTTGATACTTTGGATTTTTTTTACATAATATTGTTAATGAAATAACAAAAAATGTAAATTAGCATGTCGATTAATTTTTAATATGTACCAGGTTTATCATAATCCCCGTTGTAAAATAAGTCGTAGTGTTGTTGATGAATTACAGAAACACAATGCAGAAATTCAGATAATCGATTACCAGAAAAATATTCCAGGCATTGAAGAATTAAAAAAGCTTCTTGCAAAATTGCATTTGAAACCTTTTGATATTATCAGGAAGAACGAAAAAATTTTCAAGGAAAAATTTCAGAAAAAAAAGTTCACCGACGATGAATGGCTTATCATTATTCGCGAATATCCGATATTGATGGAACGTCCAATAGTTGTAAAAAATAATAAAGCCATTATTTGCAGGCCCCCTGAAAGAATTGAAGAATTTCTGTAAAAAAAGAAAAATAAAATTTAAACTATAAACAACATACACTATGGCGGATTTTATTTATGAAAAGCCTTTTCAGATTGGAAAGGATTTAACCAGGTACAGACTGCTTA
The DNA here is from genome assembly GCA_035353855.1 of Bacteroidales bacterium. Lineage (NCBI taxonomy): Bacteria > Pseudomonadati > Bacteroidota > Bacteroidia > Bacteroidales > Bacteroidales bacterium. The sequence continues at coordinate 30,255 of DAOQAK010000009.1, forward strand.
CAAAAGATTATGTAAAAGTAATTGAAGCAGGAGGCAGAAAAATTTTACAGGTTGACCCGAAAGGATTAGAGCTTCTTGCAAAAGAAGCAATTTTTGATTTGTCATTTTTTCTTCGCACTTCTCATCTTGAAAAGTGTGCAAAAATACTTGACGATCCCGAAGCAACAGACAATGACAAATTTGTTGCGCATGTGATGCTTAAAAATACTGTTATTTCTGCTAAAGGTGAACTTCCATGGTGCCAGGATACCGGAACAGCAATAGTGATAGGCAAAAAGGGTGAGCAGGTTTGGACGAGCGGTAATGATGCAGAATTTTTATCGAAAGGAATTTATACAACATACCAGGAAAAGAACCTGAGGTATTCGCAGATAATACCATTGTCAATGTTTGAAGAAAAGAATTCAGGAACGAACATGCCTGCACAGGTTGACATTTATGCAACAGAAGGGATGTCGTACGATTTTCTGTTTATTACCAAAGGCGGTGGCTCTGCTAATAAAACATTCTTATATCAGCAAACAAAATCATTGTTGAATGAAGAATCGCTGGTAAAATTTGTGAAAGATAAAATTAAAGATCTTGGTACATCAGCCTGTCCGCCTTATCACCTGGCGCTTGTAATTGGCGGTACCTCTGCTGAAGTTACACTTAAAACCGTGAAAGAAGCATCTGCCGGCTATCTTGATAATCTGCCAACAACAGGTAACGCCAGCGGTCGTGCATTCCGTGATATTGAATGGGAAAAGAAAATTGAAAAAATTTGTAATGAATATGGTGTAGGTGCACAGTACGGTGGAAAATATTTTGCCCACGATGTACGGGTGATAAGGCTTACACGTCATGCAGCCTCTTGTCCTGTTGGATTGGGAGTGAGTTGTAGTGCCGACAGAAATATTAAAGCACACATTAATGAGAATGGAATTTTCATTGAAGAGCTTGAAAGAAAACCCGAACGTTTTATTCCTGCAAAAGAACCGAAACTTGAAAAAGCAGTTGAAATAAATCTCGACAGGCCGATGAAAGAAGTTCTGGCCGAGCTTACAAAATATCCAATTAAAACCAGGTTGAGTCTTACCGGAACACTAATAGTTGCAAGGGATGCAGCTCATGCACAGCTTAAAAAAATTATTGATGAAGGTAAACCAATGCCTGATTATTTTAAGAATCATCCTATTTATTATGCAGGCCCTGCAAAGACTCCGAAAGGTATGCCTTCGGGAAGCTTTGGTCCAACAACTGCCGGACGTATGGATCCTTATGTTGATTTATTCCAGAGCCTTGGTGGTTCGTTGATCATGCTGGCAAAAGGAAACCGTACCAAAGCTGTTAAAGATGCATGCAAAAAATATAGTGGATTCTATCTTGGCTCTATTGGTGGACCTGCTGCAATACTTGCTGCTGAAAATATTAAGTCTGTTGAGCTTGTAGATTTTGAAGACCTTGGCATGGAAGCTATCCGTAAAATCAGGGTTGAAAATATGCCGGCATTCATCATTACTGATGATAAGGGAAATGATTTTTTTGATGAGTACAACAATAAATAAAAATAAATTTTGCTTCATAAAAAAACTCATGAGCAATCATGAGTTTTTTTATTTTTCTGAAAGATAGATTTTAATTTATTTTAATAATGATTTATTTTTCCAGACAATATCTTTAACCATTCCTTTTAATACTTCTCCTGCTTTTAAGATCATTGCAGGGTTTGAAGGGAAAGGTAGAAAATCATTACCTAATTTCTTTTTGGTTTCATCAGTAAGTGCATTCAAATCACCATTAGCTGTTGCAAAATAATTTTCAAAAAATGATTCGGCGGTAACAGGTTCGGTCTTTATCAAATCTTCTGTTTCTGCACTTAAGTAATCAAGAGCTCCGCTGATGACAGCCGATTTCTTTTGCATGGTTTCATTAACAATGCAGGTAATAGTTTTATATTTTGGGATTTTAATATCATTACCTAAGCTGTCTTTCATAACATTGCCAAGCGAATCGAGTTTGTATGTGAATCCGTCCTGAATTTCTTTTGTTTCGGTATATTGTTTTTCTTTGATTGATTCCGGTGAAACATCAATAACTTTTATGTTCATCAAAATAACATAAGCGTAATCGCGTCCTTCAACTTCTTTGGTATCGTAGTTAATCCACATCTGGTTCAATTCCGACATTGATATTTTTGTAAGTATGGATTCAAAATCTGCAGGCAATGGAATAGTTGTTCCATTTAAGATTTTAAATAACACATTTGCTGTTCCTTTTACAATAGCTGCTTTTTCAAGCGAATCGCAATCTTTATAAGTGGTATAATAATTTTTTACTTTTTCAAATTCATAATATGCTTTTTGTGCATTTTCGCATCCGCTTTGTTTTAAAAGAGATTTTGCATGAACATAAAAATATTCGGCAGCTTTCTTCTTGGCTTCGATAATATCGTTATCATAATTTACATTTTCAAAACCAATTTTGCTTAATAAATTTTCGGGCAATACTTTTACTTTTTCCTGGCGTACTTTAAGAGAAACATATTTTGAATATACTTTGTCCCAAATATCGGGTTCACCTGTTTTCTTTAAAAATGTAATATCATCAAGGTCTTTCTGGTTTGCAAGTTTGTATGAGTTTGAAAGTACATTAAGTTCCTTATATTTTTCATTCAAAACTTTTTTCAATGACTTGTTTATCGCTTCATCGTAAAATCCTTTTTGCATTAATTTTTTTGACGAAGAACATCCCGAAATGATTATCATCAGTGTGATTGAAAGGGTAAATATTTTTTTCATAACATCATGTATTAAGTTGCAAAAATAAATAAACAAAGATTAAGCCATTTAATAAAAGTTTTATTATTACAATAGTTTGTTAATCTTTTAATAATTTTTAGGCTAAAGCCCAATTTTATTGAGTTTTATTAATCCCGATTTTAAGGTCGGGGTTATTGTGAAACCCACAATTATAAAGGGCTTTAGTCCTTACATAAAAATTACCTAACAATTATTATTAGACATAAACATAAAATTGAAGGATTAAAAATAATTTATTCATTTTTCTTTTACAAATGAATATCTTAATTTTGAGGTTTCTAAAAAAATAGGGTTACATAAAAATATAAATAATGTGGACTGTACTTGTTAGATTAATACTAAGGAATAGACCGGGAATTATTATTGTAATTGCTCTTCTAACGGGTTTTATGGCTTACCAGGCATTAACCGTTCAGCTTTCTTATGAGTTGCCCCGAATGCTTTCATCGGGCGATTCAACGTCAATTAAATATGATATTTTTAAAAGCCGGTTTGGTGAAGACGGGAATGTTTTTGCTGTCGGAATTAAGAACAATAAAATTTTTGAACTTACACAGTTTAATGCTTTATATGAATTGTGCTCAGAAATAAAGAAAAAAGAAGGTATAGAAGAAGTAGTGTCAATTACCCGTCTGATCAATATTTATAAAAATGACAGCCTGAAAAAATTTAGCTTTGGGCCCATAGTTCCGGGTAAACTTAAAACACAAGCTGAAGTTGATAGTATCCGAAATTTAATTTTCTCTCTTCCATTCTATAAAGGTTTATTATATAATGAGAGCAAAGATGTTTTCCTGTTAGGTATCACACTTGATAAAAATAAAATTAACGATAAGAGCAGGGAAGGGTTGATATTTGATATTAAATCAACGATTGATAATTATCAGGTAAAGACCGGAAGTGAAGTCCATTATTCAGGTTTACCATACATCAGGACACTTACAACACAAAAAATTAAATCAGAGCTTATACTTTTTATTATACTTTCTTTGATTATTGCAGCGATTATCATGATTCTTTTTTTCAAATCAGCCAAAGTTGTTTTCTCTTCAATGATAATTGTTTTAGTTAGTATTATCTGGACACTTGGAACGCTTTCGCTATTTGGATTTAAAATTACTATTCTTACCGGCGCTATTCCTTCGGTGATTACCATAATTGCTATTGAAAATTGTATTTTCCTGATCAATAAATATCATTGGGAATACAAACTTCATGGAAATAAAATCAAAGCATTATCAAGGGTTGTAAAACGAATAGGATTTGCTACGCTAATGACCAATTTAACAACAGCTACAGGGTTTGCTGCTTTTGTTTTCACTTCTAATGTAATGTTACGCGAATTTGGAATCGTAGCATCAATTAATGTAATGATCGAGTATTTATTGTCGCTTGCGTTAATACCAATTCTGTTCAGCTATTGGGCACCACCTAAAGAAAAACATGTTGAACATTTGGAAAATAAAAAAGTTGTAAAGGTTATTGAAACTATAAAATCGTTGGTTTTTAACAGGCGGGGTATTGTTTATATTATTACAACGCTTTTTGTAGTGGTTTGTATATTTGGAACTACCTTTATGAAGACTTCAGGAAAATTGGTTGATGATATCAAATCTTCTGACCCGATATTTGTTGACCTTAAATTTCTTGAAAAGAACTTTAATGGTGTAATGCCTTTTGAAATATGCATTGATACAAAAAAGAAAAACGGGGTAATGAAGTTATCAACGATTAATAAAATTAATAAACTTCAACAGGAGATCGATAGTTTTCCCCAGTTTTCAAAAGCATTATCCCTTGCTGAATTTGTGAAATTTGCCAAGCAGGCATTTTATAATGGCGACTCATCGTTTTATAAAATTCCCAACAATAATGAAAAAGATTTTATTTTATCATATCTTCCAACGAATATAAAAGGTAAGAAAAACCTGATGCATTCTTTTCTCGATAGTACGAAACGTTATACACGAATAAGTGTTCAAATGAAAGATGTGGGAAGTAAAGAAATGAAGCTTATTGAATCTAAATTAAGACCTAAGATTGATTCCATTTTTAATCCTAAAAAATTCGATGTTACCATTACCGGAAATAGCGTGGTATTTACAAAAGGAACCGATTTTTTAATTCGTAATCTTTGGGAAAGCTTAATCATAGGAATACTTATAATATCAGTTTTGGTTGCGATTGTATTCTCTTCATATCGTATGGTTGTTATTGCAATGATATGTAACCTGATACCTTTGCTCGTAACTGCTGCAATAATGGGGTATGCAAGTATTCCCGTAAAACCATCAACATTAATAGTTTTTAGTATTGCATTGGGAATTTCAATTGATAATGCCTTGCTATTTTTGTCGAAATACAGGCATGAACTGAAAACAAATGAAGGAAATATTAAACTTGCTGTTTCTAATGCTTTAAGCGAAACAGGTATCAGTATGATTTATGCTTCCATTGTTCTTGTAATGGGTTTTGCTGTATTCTCGGTATCAGAATTTGGAGGAACGCAAGCATTGGGCATGTTGATTTCGATAACTTTATTTGTTGCGCTTTTCTTTAATATTATTGTTTTGCCTTCACTCATAATTACTCTTGATAAAATCATTACCACAAGATCATTCAGAAAACCAATCATTGAAATTTACGATGTTGAAGTTACTGACGATAATAATGATGAGATGCTTTCGGAAGAGTTAAAAGAAAAAAACTAAATTCGTTAAAACATAAAACTGATTTTTTATTTAATTAAATTGAGAAAATGAAAGGAATAATACTTGCCGGTGGTTCCGGTACAAGGCTGCACCCTTTGACTATTGCTGTAAGTAAACAGTTGATGCCGATATATGACAAACCAATGGTTTATTACCCGTTATCAGTGCTGATGATGGCTGGAATAAAAGAGATTCTTATTATTTCCACACCACATGATCTACCGGGTTTTAAAAAACTACTTGGCGATGGAAGTAATTTAGGTTGCAAATTTGAATTTGCTGAACAAGCTATTCCCAATGGACTTGCACAGGCTTTCGTTATTGGAGAAAAATTTATTGGAAAAGAGAAAGTTGCATTAATTCTTGGTGATAATATTTTTTATGGAACGGATCTTCCGAAATTGATCCAGGAAAATAATAACCCTGAAGGTGGTGTCGTATTTGCGTATCATGTGTCTGATCCTGAACGATACGGTGTTGTTGAGTTTGATGAAAACAGGAAAGCAATATCAATTGAAGAAAAACCGAAACAACCTAAGTCGAACTTTGCTGTTCCCGGTTTATATTTTTATGATAATTCAGTTGTTGAAGTTGCCAAGAAAATTAAGCCAAGCCCCAGGGGTGAATATGAAATTACCGATGTGAATAAACATTATCTGGATGAAGGTAAATTAAAAGTAGGAATACTAAGTCGTGGAACAGCATGGCTTGATACCGGTACTTTTAGCTCGTTATTACAGGCATCGCAATTTGTACAGGTTATTGAAGAAAGGCAGGGTTTGAAAATAGGCTGCATTGAAGAAGTTGCATATCGCATGGGGTTTATTGATGCAGCACAACTTGAAAAAGTTGCCCAACCTTTATTAAAAAGTGGATATGGGCATTACCTGATGAATTTACTTTGATAAAAAATTTTCGTTAAAATAATTTTACATTAAATATTTGATTGCTGAAATTAAAAGGATTAATTTTGATTTCTATATTATATAAAACAAGATTAATCTTAAATTTTATTATTGAATGAGAAAGATACTGATTACAGGAGGCGCAGGATTCATAGGGAGTGCATTAACAGAAAAATTGCTTGAAGATTCTGAAAATTTTATTGTTGTTGTTGATAATCTTACAACAGGTGAAATGATAAAGTTACCAGTTGCTCCAAAAACTAAATTATGTTTTATTAAGTGCGATGTGAACTCTTACATGGATATTTCATCCATCATGCAAAATTATCATTTCGATTTTGTATTTCATTATGCTGCAATGGTGGGAGTTCAGCGTACACAACAGCATCCGGTAAAAGTGCTTAGTGATATTAAAGGAATTGAAAATATTTTACTTCTTAGTAAGAATACAGGGGTAAAAAGAGTATTCTTCTCTTCTTCTTCCGAAGTATATGGAGAACCCATGGAATTACCGCAAAATGAAAAAACGACTCCTTTAAATTCGAGGATCCCTTATGCTGTGGTAAAGAATGCAGGTGAAGCATTTCTCCGTTCATATAAAAAAGAATATGATCTGGATTATACTATTTTCCGTTTTTTCAACACTTATGGTCCAAAGCAAAGTATTGATTTTGTAATGTCGCGGTTTATCGCCATGGCATTGAAAGATCAGAATATAACAATATTTGGTGATGGAAAACAAACACGAACTTTCTGTTATATCGATGACAATATTGATGCATGCGTAAATGCATTTTATGAAGATAAAGTTGTAAATGATATTATGAATGTTGGAGGTGATATAGAAATTACAATTCTTGAACTTGCAGAAAAAATAATTAAAATTTCCGGTTCAAAATCAAAAATAATTCATTTGCCTGCACTTGAAGAAGGGGATATGCTTCGCAGATATCCTGATGTTACTAAAATGCACGCTATTCTGAAAAGACAGCCTTATTCTATGGAAGAAGGAATAAAAAAAATCCTTGAAAACACTCAATATATTATCAGGTAAAAACATCATGCACACTGCTGAAATATTATTCGAAAAAGTTAAAGAAGCTTTAAAAACAGTTGATCTAAACGGAAGACCTAACGAATTATATGTCCCGATAAGTTATACGCTAAGCCTTGGAGGCAAACGCATACGTCCGGTATTAGTTCTGCTTACTTGTGAAATGTTTGAAGGAAATCTTGAATCGGCAATATATCCGGCAATTGCTATTGAGGTATTTCATAATTTTACTTTGCTTCATGATGATATCATGGATAACGCGCCTATACGCAGGGGGAAAGAAACTGTGTTTAAAAAATGGAATGCAAATATTGCCATTCTTTCGGGCGATACTATGTTTGCACTTGCGTATAAATATTTGATCAAAACAGAAAAAGAAAATTTAAATAACATACTCGAGATATTTACCAATGCTGCAATTGAGGTTTGTGAAGGTCAGCAGTACGACATGAATTTCGAAACGATCGATAATGTTAGCGTTGAAGATTATATAGAAATGATTCGGTTAAAAACAGCGGTGCTGATTGCTGCAAGTATGAAAACAGGCGCTGTTATTGGTAAAGCAAAAAAACAGGATGCCGAAAATATTTACAAGTTTGGTGAATATATCGGTCTTGCCTTTCAATTACAGGATGATTTGCTTGATGTTTATGCCGACCAGGATAAATTCGGAAAGAAGATTGGCGGCGATATTGTTACAAACAAAAAAACATACCTGTACATAAAAGCCTTGCAGGATGCTAAAGGTGACGATTTAAAAAAGTTGCAGCATTATTTTTCTTCAACCGATTTTAATGCTGAAGAAAAAGTAAATGCTGTAAAAAAAATATATGATAATATTGGTGTTCGAGAAGCCACGGTGAAGCTGATAAATCAATATTATGAAAAGGCATTGGAATACTTCAAAATGATTAATGTTCCTGAAGAGAGAAAAAATGTTTTAAAAAAATTCACCGATCAAATGATGCAACGTGATTTTTAATAAAAAAATTATATTTGTTGTCATTCTTTTAATCCTTCGATTTTCGGCATTGTCACAGCCTTTCGTTGATATTGTGAATTTAAGATATTCTCGTTTTCCTCAAACTGATTTTAAAGATTATTCAAATTATCACTCATCAACCAATCAGTATACTGCTGAACTTTTTGCGCCAATTCAATTAAAATCGAAGGATGTAATTCTTGTTGGTGCTTCGTACGATTACCTTAATTTTTATTTACATGAAGATTCAAGTAATCTGAAAATCAATAGCGACAATCTTTGCCAGTTTTCACTTCAATTGGGGATGATAAAAAAATTAGGAAAAGAAAGTAAATGGAGTACTACATTGCTTGCCATTCCTAAGATTAGCGAATGCAATGATAACATGGCTTTTGATAAAGAATGTTTTCAAATGGGTGGTGCTGTTTTGTTTGTATATAAAAAGAAAAATAGTTTGAAATATAAATTTGGTTTGTTTTATAACCGTGAATTTTTTGGAAATTATTTTATGCCTTTGGCTGGAATTGATTGGAAAATCAGTAGTCGCATGTATTTGTTCGGAGTACTTCCGGGCGCAATGAATTTTGAATATAAAATTTGTGATAAGTTTTATACGGGTCTTGGATATAAGAGCAATACTGCTTCTTACAGGTTATATGAAAACCATTACATACGTGAAGGTGATAAATTTTGGGGACATAATATGCTCCGAAATTTTTATCAGTATTATATCACAAAACAAATAATGCTATACGGAGAAATCGGTTATACAGGCTTCAGAATATTTGAAGAGTATAATGATGAAAATAAAATTGACAATACACGTTTTGTTTTTCAGAAAACAAAAGATCATTTTTATTTTGATGCCGGAATTGCTTTTCGTCTACGCTTAGATAAAGATTACGAAGATTAATGTGGAAGAAAAATAAATACCTGGTAATTCAGAAAGGCGACAAGAAAGTTATCCGTGGCTGGGTAATGTACGACTGGGCCAATTCTGTTTACCAGCTTACAATAGCTTCTGCAATTTTTCCAATATATTATAATCAGGTTACACGAAACGGAAACGATTTTACAATTGATTTCTTTGGACTTCATGTAATAAATACGGTTCTTTATTCATGGGCAATTGCGGCTGCTTATCTTTTGGTTGCATTGTTTTCGCCGCTTTTTTCATCAATTGCAGACTACACAGGAAGAAGAAAATCGTTCATGAAATTTTTCACATGGCTTGGAGCTTTATCATGCGGAATGCTTTTCTTCTTTGATAAACAACATATCGAACTTGGAATAATTGCTTTTACGCTTGGAACAGTGGGGTATGGGGCAAGCCTAGTTTTTTATAATTCTTTTTTACCGGTTATTGCTGAAGAAAAAGATCAGGATAAGATCAGTGCAAGAGGCTATTCAATGGGCTATCTGGGAGGTGTTATCCTTCTTGTTATAAATCTTGTAATCGTATTATTTCCCGCTTTGTTTGGAATTACAGATAATTTGTTGCCGGCAAAAATTTCTTTCATGTCTGTGTTCCTTTGGTGGATAGGTTTTTCACAAATTACTTTTAATCGTTTACCTCGATATACTTTTGGACACAGAAAAAAAGGGACAAAATCGAATGTGATACTTAATGGCTATAAAGAGCTTCGGATTGTTTTTAACCAGGTAAGAAAATCATTCAGATTAAGTATTTTCCTGCTCGGCTATTTCTTTATTACCATGGGTTTGCTGACAGTTATGTTCATGGCCGCAACTTACGGTGAAAAACAATTAAAGCTTAGTGAAGAAATTCTAATCTCAACAATTTTGGTGATACAATTAATTGGAATGCTTGGAGCGTGGCTGTTTGCAAGGATTTCAGGGAAGATAGGAAATATTAAAGCTTTGATTATTTCGGTAATAGGATGGATTTTTATATGTATTGGCGCGTATTTAATTACTGATGCCATCGGTTTTATAACTGTTGCATTCTTTGTCGGATTGGTAATGGGAGGCTCGCAATCGCTTGCCAGATCAACGTATTCGAAGATGCTGCCCGAAACAAAAGACCATACTTCATTCTTCAGCTTTTATGATGTGATGGAAAAACTGGCTACAGTTGCAGGAACATTCAGCTTCGGGTTTATTGAAGCAATAACAGGAAGCATGCGTAATTCAATATTAGCGATAATTTTATTTTTTGTAATCGGACTTATCTTTTTCCTTTTTATTGTAAGAACAAAATCACAGGAGCCCCAACTCTAATTTTGCTGTATCGCTCATCATATCTTCGTTCCAGGGTGGATCGAAAGTTAAAACAACATCAACATCTGTTAGCCCTTCAATTTCTTTTATTCTGTCGTGAACTTCAAGTGGAAGTGAATCGGCAACAGGGCAATTAGGCGCTGTTACGGTCATTAAGATATGTGCAACTTTATTTTCATCAATACGAATTTCATAAATCATTCCCATTTCATAAATACTGACGGGTATTTCAGGGTCGTAAATAGTTTTTAAAGTATCAACAATTTTACTTTCCAGTTCTAGAAAAATTTTTTGTTCAGTCATCGTTTAATGTTGTTTAAAATACTTTGGGTAACTTAGTGTCTTTGCGACTTAGTGGCATTTTCGCCACGAAGACCTAAGGACACTATGTTTTCACTAAGTTAAAATATAATTATGAATCTTGTGTATATTTTGTTTTAAAAGCCAATGCATAAAGTTTCATTTGCTTGATCATGGATGTAAGTCCGTTGGAACGGGTAGGAGAAAGGTGTTCGCGCAGTCCTATTTGATCAACGAATTCTAAATTTGAATTGAGAATATCAACAGGCGTTTGTCCTGATAAAACACGAATCAGCAAACCTACAATCCCTTTGGTAATTATTGCATCGCTATCAGCTTCAAAAAATATTTTTCCATCTTTATACGTTGCATGCAGCCACACTTTGCTCTGGCAGCCGGATATGACATACTGCTCGGTTTTATATTGTTCATCAATCAGCGGAAGTGTTTTTCCAAGCTCAATCAAATAATTGTATTTATCAAGCCATTCATCAAACTGCCCGAATTCATTGATAATTTCGTTTTCTATTTCTTCAATTTTCATATACTAATCAAATTTTCACCACTAAGACACTTAGAGCACTTAGGTTCACTTAGTATTATTCTTTAGGTAATAAAGAAAATTCTTCAGTAACCATGGGTACTAAATCTTGTGTGATATTAATCGTGTTAAAATTAATTAATAATCCTTTTGGTTTTCCGGCAAGTTTTAGATAAGACAGAAGTTGTGCCTTGTACACCGGAATTATTGCTTCAACAGATTTAATTTCTACTATAATTAAATCATTTACTAAAATATCAAGTTTTAATATTCCTCCTAAATCTTTACCCTTATATATAACAGGAACGTAAACCTGTGATTTAACATTTAATCCTGCAGATAATAATTCATCAATAAAACAACTTTCATAAACTGATTCTAATAATCCGGGACCGATATTTTTATGAACTTCAATTGCACACCCTACTATTTTATATGCAATATCATTAATATATTTTTGAGTGATGATCATTTTATCTTAGTGTTTCTGAGTGTCAGCCATGGCGGATTAGTGTCTAAGTGGTTAAGAAATATAAACAATTATTCCAACATATCTTTTGCTTTTTTAATACCTTCTATTAAAATATCAACTTCTTCTTTTGTGTTATACAATGCGAATGATGCACGTACTGTTCCGGGAATTTTATAAAAATCCATCACGGGTTGTGCGCAATGATGTCCTGTTCTTACAGCAATACCAAGCTTGTCAAGGATAGTTCCCAAGTCGTAAGGATGAATATTGCCAATAAGAAATGATGCAACACCTTTCTTTTCCTTAGCATTCCCGATAAATCGCAAACCTTCAATTTCAGAAAGTTTTTTATTTGCATAGGTAAGTAATTCATCTTCGTAATTGAAAATATTTTCCAGCCCTATGTTTGTCAGATATTTTATTGCAGTCTCCAAACCCAGGCCATCACCCACGTTTGGCGTGCCTGCTTCAAATTTAAAAGGCAGTTCGTTGTAAGTTGTTCTTTCAAAAGTTACTTCTTTTATCATTTCACCGCCGCCCTGGTAAGGAGGTAATTCTTCAAGCCATTTTTCTTTTCCGTACAAAACACCCACGCCCATTGGCGCATACATTTTATGACCGGAGAAACAATAAAAATCACAATCCAAATCCTGAACATCAACCTTCATGTGTGGCAATGACTGTGCACCATCCACAAGGACAGGAATATTTTTCTGATGTGCTTTTTTGATAATTTCTTTAACTGGATTTACTGTCCCTAATGCATTTGAAACATGAGTTATTGCAACAATTTTAACTTTTTCGTTTAATAACTTTTCAAAAGCATCCATTTGTAATTCTCCGTTTTCATCAAATGGAATGACTTTTAGTTTTGCAATTTTTTCTTCGCAACCTATTTGCCAGGGAACGATATTAGAGTGATGTTCCATTGCAGTGATTAAAACTTCATCGCCTGCTTTCAGAAATTTTTTAATGAACGACGAAGCCACAAGATTGATGGATTCTGTAGTTCCACGAGTAAAAATTATTTCATGCGATTTTTCCGCATTAATGAATTGCTGAACAGTTTTGCGTGCTTCCTCATAAGCTGTAGTAGCCTGCTGACTCAGGTAGTGCACTCCGCGATGAATATTGCTGTTTTGTTTTTCGTAATAATTTTTCAGCGTTTCAATTACACAATTTGGTTTTTGTGTAGTGGCAGCATTATCAAAGTAAACAAGAGGTTTCTTGTAAATGATTTGATGCAGCGCAGGAAAATCTTCTCTTATTTTTTTTATATCAAACATGAATCTGTACTATTTTTTACCACTAAGGCACTAAGTTCACTAAGGCTCACTAAGTTTTTTCTAAGTGTATCTAAGTGTTCTTAGTGTCTAAGTGGTTTATTTTTTAATATTTTTATAACTTCAAACTCTAAACAAAAAACTATTTCAACTTATCCATATCAATATTAAACACCAAAGGTTCATTTTTCTTGCAATGCAGAACGCACTGGTCGCAAATGGAAAGCTCACCTTTCAGGCGTTTATCAATCAAATGACATACTCTTTCGCGAATGGCTTCAATAGAAATTTTAGCAGCAACTTCTTCTGCAAATGCATTCATCAATAACATGCGAGCACTATCTTCACTAATACCGCGAGCACGCATATAAAACATTGCATCGGCATCAAGCTGGCCAACAGTCGCCCCATGACTACATTTTACATCATCAGCATAAATTTCCAAATTAGGTTTTGTATTTATGGTAGCATCATCGGTTAAAAGAATGTTTCGGTTAGTCTGAAATGCCGATGTTTTCTGGGCATCTTTCTGTACAATTATCTTCCCGTTAAATACAGCCTTAGCCTGGTTATCAATTATACCTTTAAATAATTCCTTGCTTGTGCTATTTGGTTTAAGATGATTGATGAATGTGTGATTATCGATATGCTGTTTCCCGTCAACAAGATACAAGCCATTCAGGTTGGTTTCGCAATGTTCGCCATTAATAGCAATATTCACATTGTTCCTGATGAAGCCGCCATTCAATGTTATGATGTTGCTTGAAACCTTACTGCCATCAAGCTGATGGAAATTAATGTTATTGATCATCGCAGAATGATTATCGTTGTTCTGCATCTTGTAATGATCAACAGAAGCATTTTTATCAATAAAAATTTCAGTAACGGTATTGTTTAAACTTGGAAAATGTGATAAAGCATCATCACACATCACCAATGAAAGATTGCTGTTTTTTCCAACAATGACGAGGTTTCTGGGCTGTATAAATAAATTTTCTTTTTTATTGATGATGTTAATAATCTGAATAGGTTTATCAGGAGCAACATTATCGGGCACATAAATAAATACGCCGTCGCTTGCAAATGCCGTGTTCAGTGCTTCGAAAACATTATTTTCTGTGTCGCTATATTTTCCAAAATGTTTTTTTATCAGTTGTGGATATTCTTCCAGTGCTTTTTGCAAACTGCCAATAATAATTCCGTTTTCAAATTTAGTAATGGGAGATGTTTTATACAAAAACCATCCATTCACAAGAACGGCGGTATATGTATCGAGGTCCATGATATCGCAGCGGAAGAAATTCTCAACGTCAACATTACCTTCTGTATTTTCAAAATAGCAATTGTAATCGTTAGAAAAAACATTTTCAAGATTCGTAAATCGCCATTCTTCATTCTTGGTTGTTGGAAAACCTGAAGAATAGAAATTGTTGAAAGCCTTCTTACGCATGGGTAACAGGAATCCATTACCTGAAAGCGAAGCTGAATTTTCTTCGTATAATATTTTTAATTTTTCTTTGAATTCGTTTGTTGTCATAATATTTATTTTTTTGCCACGAAGTCGCAAAGACTCAAAGATTCTCTAAGTCTTCTGAATATATCTTTTAATACCTTGTTTAATAAGTGGAACATTGAAGTTAATCAAGAAACCAAGTTTTTTGCCTGTAAGTTTCAAATGACTTAATATTTGTGCCTCCCATACTGGATTTACAATATCAACTGCTTTCAATTCACAAATAATTAAATTATCAACTAAAACATCTAACCTCAGTCCTTCTTCGAAAACCAACCCATCGTATGTTATTGGAATATCCATTTGTCTAATTACAGGTATACCCAATTTTTCAAGTTCATGGCAAAAACAGATTTCATAAACTTTTTCCAAAAGACCTGGACCTAAAGCAGAATGAACTTTATATGCTGCATTGACAATACTTTTGGCAAGAAATTCTTCATGCTCCGAAATTGTTAATGCTTCTTTGAGCAACTTTGTTTCTTCGTGTCTTTGCGGCATATAATTAAATTTTTTCTTCAATTTCTTTTTTTATCCAGTCGTATCCTTTGCTTTCCAGTTCCAGCGCAAGTTCTTTACCTCCTGATTTTACAATCTTACCTTCGTACATTACATGAACAAAATCGGGAACAATATAATCAAGTAAGCGCTGATAGTGTGTGATCACGATGAAGGCATTATTTTTTGTTCGCATTTTATTTACACCATTTGCAACTATGCGTAGTGCGTCGATGTCAAGCCCAGAGTCAGTTTCATCGAGAATGCAAAGTTCAGGTTCGAGCATAGCCATTTGGAAAATTTCATTTTTCTTTTTTTCACCTCCGCTGAATCCTTCATTAACCGAGCGATTCGTAAGCTTTGATTGCAGCTCTACAACTTTTTTCTTTTCTTCCATCAGTTTTAAAAAGTCGGATGCAGAAAGCGGTTCAAGGTTTTTATATTTGCGATGTTCATTCACAGCAGTCTTTAAAAAATTAGTAAGACTTACCCCCGGAATTTCAACAGGATATTGAAATCCTAAAAATATTCCTTCTTTGGAACGCACATCAGGAGCCATTTCCAAGAGGTTCTTACCTTTGAAAATAATTTCACCTTCGGTAACTGTATAGTTTTCTTTTCCTGCAATAGCAGAGGCTAAAGTACTTTTACCTGTACCATTAGGACCCATGATAGCGTGTACTTCGCCGGCTTTAACTTCAAGGTTGAAACCGTTTATAATTTTTTTATTATTAACGGTTACTTTGAGATTTTTTATTGAAAGCATATAATTATATTATTTAGTTTTTATTTGATTCTAAAAAGTGCGACCATGATAATTTTTGCGACAATGTCGCACAAATTTCCAGGTTGTTGAAATTCGTATAAAAATCAACCATTCTGCTCAAATTAGAACGACTATATCCTTTTCCAAAATGAATAGTAAGATGCTTTGAAATTTCTTCAATAACAGCTTTGCCATAATCAGCACGTTTATTTTTTACAATATCTTCTTTAATTATTTTTCCGATATTCCAGTAAAGCAAAACCATAGCGGAGTTAATGGTGCTTGAAACACGTTGATGGGTTTGCTTTATTAGCTGACTGATATTGTCAAGCAGTATTTTATCTATTTTAATAATATCGTTCACTTAAAATTTATTTTATTCAATCATTATAAAATTCAATAATTGCTCTTATCCTACACTTCCCTCAAGGCTAATCTTTAAAAGCTTTTGCGCTTCAACAGCAAATTCCAACGGAAGCTTATTCAACACTTCTTTTGCATATCCATTTACAATAAGACCTATTGCGCTTTCCATGTCAATTCCGCGCTGCAAGCAGTAAAACAACTGGTCTTCTGAAATTTTTGAAGTAGTTGCTTCATGTTCAGTGATAGAAGATTTGTTTGCAACTTCAACATAAGGATAAGTATGAGCGCCGCACTGCGAGCCCATCAGCAAGGAATCACATTGTGAAAAATTTCTTGAATTGATAGCATTCTTCGTAATTTTTACAAGTCCGCGATAACTGTTATTGCTTTTACCTGCCGATATTCCTTTTGAAATAATTGTACTTGTAGTATTCTTGCCAAGATGAATCATCTTAGTACCTGTATCAGCTTGCTGATAATTATTAGTAACTGCTACTGAATAAAACTCGCCAACAGAATAGTCGCCACGTAAAATGCAGCTGGGATATTTCCAGGTAATTGCAGAGCCAGTTTCAACCTGTGTCCACGAAATCTTAGAATGATTTCCTTTACACATGCCGCGTTTGGTAACAAAGTTGTAAATTCCACCTTCACCATCTTTATTCCCGGGATACCAGTTTTGAACGGTTGAATATTTCACTTCAGCATTTTCCATTGCAATAATTTCAACAATGGCGGCGTGAAGCTGGTTCTCATCTCTTCTGGGAGCAGTGCAGCCTTCCATGTAGCTGACGTAACTATCATCATCTGCAACAATTAGAGTTCTTTCAAACTGACCGGTATTAGAGGCATTGATGCGGAAGTATGTTGAAAGTTCTATTGGACATCTAACGCCTTTTGGAACATAACAAAACGAACCATCACTGAAAACAGCAGAGTTTAGCGCTGCAAAAAAATTGTCAGTATAAGGTACCACGCTTCCCATGTATTTCTTTACCAAATCAGGATGTTCGCGAACTGCTTCGCTGAATGAACAAAAGATAATTCCTTTTTCTGCTAATGTTTGTTTGAAAGTTGTAGTTACCGAAACGCTGTCCATTACCGCATCAACAGCAACACCTGTAAGCATTTTTTGTTCGTCGAGTGGAATGCCGAGCTTTTCAAATGTTTTCAAAAGTTCAGGATCAACTTCATTCAAATTTTTCTTTTCTTCTTTTTGCTTTGGTGCCGCGTAATAAATAATGTCGTTATAATTTATTGGCGGGTGATGAAGATGAGCCCAGTTGGGTTCCTTCATTGTAAGCCAGTAACGATAGGCTTTTAAGCGAAACTCAAGCAACCATTCAGGTTCATTTTTCTTCGAAGAAATAAAACGTATGATATCTTCATTCAAACCTTTGGCAGCCGTTTCAGTTTCAATGTTTGTGGTAAAGCCCCACTTGTATTCGTTTTGCGTTACTTCATTTAAAATATTATCTTCCATTAAATTATTTTTATTAATCAGGAATTACAAAGTTATAATTTCTGAACAAAAATAATATTTATTTAGATTAAATCAAAATAATAAATATTAAAAAATTTTTACATATATTTTTATTCTGTAGAAAGTTTGTGAAAAGCTTGTTTCTATTGGGTTTTAATAGAAAATTGGTTTTTGGAAAAATATTTGCATCTAACATATATAAAATATTAAATATATATTTTTCTATATTTGTTAATGTGTTACGATTTTTACTAAATTAGCAAAGTAGAAAACACTGAAATAATTAGAGAGGACGAAACTGGTGTTTCATCCGGTCTTCAAAACCGGTAGCAGACGGATAAAACCGGCTGTGGCAGGTTCGATTCCTGCCTTCTCTGCAAAGAATATGAAAATCGGAATATATAAAATATGAAACCTAAACCGGAGGATTTTAAAACCCTTCCTGCCGTTGATAAGCTTCTTAACCTGCCAGAAGTTGTATCGCTTATTTCCATTTATGGAAAAGAGTTGGTAATTTTTTCCATTCGTAGTTCATTAGATTTTTTCAGAACCAGCATCAATAAAGGGAATCCGCCTCCTTCACAAAATGAGATTTTTGATAAGATAGAATTTTTTATTCGCTTATGCGGGCATCGAAGTCTTAGAAAAGTTATCAATGCAACAGGTGTGATAATTCATACAAACCTTGGCAGAGCGCCTTTTGGCGATGCTTTGATAAACGATTCTATTAATGTGCTGAAAAGATATAATAATCTTGAATTCAATCTTAATACTGGTGCCAGAGGTAACCGAAATGACCATGCTTCAGAATTATTGAAATTCCTTACAGGAGCTGAAGATGTTTTAGTAGTGAATAATAATGCTGCTGCTGTAATGCTTATTCTGCGCGCATTTGCAAAGAAGAAAGAAGTGATAGTGTCGCGTGGTGAACTGATTGAAATTGGTGGCTCATTCCGTATTCCTGAAATCATGAAAGCTTCGGAATGCAAGATGGTAGAGGTAGGTACAACAAATAAAACAAACATCAACGACTACAGAAATGCCATCAGCAATAAAACTGCAATGCTGTTTAAAGCGCATAAATCAAATTATGTGATCAAAGGTTTTACACAGGAAGCAGAACTTGAAGAAATGGTTGAACTGGGCAAACAGCACAATATTCCTGTGTTGTATGATATTGGTTCCGGTTTGTTGAAAAAGTATAATCACAAATTATTTATTGATGAACCTAACGTAAGGCAATCGCTTGAAAAAGGAATTGATTTGATTTGTTTCAGTGGTGATAAACTTTTAGGCGGACCGCAGGCAGGCATTATTGCAGGTAAAAAAATATTCATCGACAAGTTGAAAAAAGAACCGATGCTTCGTGCTTTGCGCGTTTGCAAAACCACACTGGCACTGCTCGAAACAGCTTGTATGTATTACCTTGATGAAAAAACACTAAATGAAAAAAATCTTCTTTTTAAAATTTTCAATCGTAAAAAAGATGATCTAAAAAATACGGCTGAGCTTTTAAAAAATGAGTTGGAAAAAAATAATATGCCTGCTGAAGTGGTTGCAAGCATTGGTCAGTGCGGAGGTGGAACTTTGCCTGATGGTGAGATAGAAAGTTTTTCAGTGATGATAAAAAATGAGAATCCGAATAAAGAACGTTCGGAATATGCTGAAAAAATGTACCAGGGATTATTATCTCATAAACAACCGGTGCTGGGAGTTTTGAAAAAAGGGAATATCTATTTTGATATTCTGACTTTGTTCAACGATGAGATTGATGAATTGGCGAAGATTATAATTGAAGTAAATCAAACAGTAAAAAAGTAAAAAATAATTTCTTTGTGTTCTTTACGTATTTCTCTTAGCAATTTTTGTGGTTTATTTTAAACACGAAGTGCACAAAGTTTACACTAAGATTCACAAAGAAATTTATATAATAATAGAAATTTTGATTCGATGAAGCACTTGATAATGGGAACAGCCGGTCATGTTGATCATGGGAAAACTTCCCTGATAAAAGCTTTGACCAACATCGACTGCGATACACATAAGGAAGAAAAGAGAAGAGGCATTACCATTAATCTCGGTTTTTCATATTTGAATCTTCCTAAGGGCGAATCCATTGGTATTATTGATGTTCCGGGTCATAAGGATTTTATCAATACCATGGTTGGCGGTGCTTGCGGAATTGATTTTGTGTTGTTGGTCATTGCAGCCGATAGCGGCATCATGCCGCAAACCATCGAACATCTCAATATTATCAATGCATTGGGAATTAAAAAAGGAATTGTTGCGCTTACAAAAATCGATCTTGTTGATGAAGAACTGGCAGAAATTGCGAAATATGAAATCATGGAATTTCTCGAAAAAACTTCATTGAAAAATGCTTCTATTGTCGGTGTTTCTTCAGTTACAGGTCAGGGGAAAGATGAATTGATTTCAGCCATAGAAAAAATAATTGCTGATGTTGAAGAAAAAGATAAAGGTGATTTATTTCGTTTGTATATTGATAGAATATTTAATGTAAAAGGTTTTGGCAATGTTGTTACAGGTTCGGTTTTAAACGGAAGTGTTGAAGTTGGCAGTGATGTTTTTCTTCTTCCCGGAAACTATCCGAAATTGAGAGTGCGCTCAATAGAACGTCATGGAAATGCCGTGGAAAGGGTTGTTGCGGGCGACAGGGCTGCGATAAATCTTATTGGTTTGAAGAAAGAAGATTTTATTCGCGGAATGATCATCTCGAATAAATCATTAAAAGAAACAATGATGGTTGATGCCTGCATTTCATTGTTTGATGCGGAAGCAGAGTTATCAACATGGTCGAACATCACGTTTCATACCGGCACTTTTGAATGCCAGGCGCGAATGCACATGCTTGATAAAGATTCGATAAAACAAAATGAAGAAGCAATCGTACAGATTCATTTCACAAAACCAACGATTTTAGTTAATAAAGATAAATTCATTATCCGGAATTCTTCAGAAGATAAAACGCTTGGAGGTGGCTATATCATTGATGTTTCACCGCTTCATCACAAAAAAAGAACACCAACGCTTATTGAAAGTTTGTCGCATCTTTCTACAAATATCCTGGATGAACACAGCATCAATAATGTTATAAATATTGAATTAAAAAAAGAATTCAGGCCATTTGCTCCCGAAGAAATTGCGGAGCGTTTGCATATGATTACCGAGCAGGTAATTTTTGAAATTCAGAATAAACCTTTTTCTTTCAAGGTATATAATTCCAATGAGTCACTCATTTTGATTGATAGTAATTACAACAATGCATTCAAAGAAAAAATTATTAAAGCTTTAAAAGAGTATCATAAGGAGAACCCTATATTTCCTGATGGTTTGGAGCCTAATGAAATTATTGGCAAACTTGGATTATCAAAAATTAAACTTGGAAAAACTTTTCTTGAACTGCTTTTATCCGAAATGGAAAAAGAAGGTTCAATCGAGAAAAATAAAAATACCTGGATTATAAAAGGACATCAGGCTTTGCTTGATAATAAAGTAAAAGAAGAAATAAACTGGCTTGAGAATGAAATATTAAAATATGAACTTCAAAAACCGGTAATGTCGGAAATTGAAGAGAAGAGCGTTATCCAGAAAATTTCGAAACATGATTTGAAAATGTATTTATCTTATTTGATCAGAGAAGGGAAAATATATTTTTATAATAATGAAATTATTCATTCAAGCTTTGTAAATAAATTCAGAACACTTCTGTTGAAAGAGCTTGTCAATAAGGAAAACGGAATAGAAGTGAATGAATTCAAAACAAAGATGAATGCAACAAAACGTTTCTGCCTGTTGCTGGTTGATATTTTTGAAGCAGAAAAAATAATATCGAAAAAAGGTTTGGAAATAAACACTATCATCAATATTACAAAAGCAGGTGAAAAAAAATTAAATGAGAGTTTATCTTGATAATTCGGCAACTTCATGGTCAAAGCCATCGGGAGTGTTAAATGCAATTAACGACTACCTTAACGAATATGGCGCCAGTCCTGGTCGTTCAGGTCATCAGTTTGCATTAAGAGCAGCGCGTGAAGTTTTTGAAACACGTGAATTAATTGCCGGATTGTTTCATGCAAAATCTTCTGAAAGGGTTATTTTTTCAGCTAATGCTACACATGCGTTGAATATTGCATTGAAAGGGATTTTGAAAAAAGGCGATCATGTTATCATCAGTCACATGGAACATAATTCGATGATACGACCTTTACGTTATTTGGAAAACCTTGGATTGATTGAGATAAGCATTGTTGATTGCGATGTGAGAGGTAACATAAATATAGAAAAATTAAAAAACAGTTTTAAACCAAATACCAAACTTGTTGCTACTATTCATGGTTCAAATGTAGCCGGAACAGTTTTGCCAATAAATCAAATCGGTGAAATCTGCAAATCGAAAAAAGTGCTTTACCTGGTAGATGCGGCGCAGACTGCGGGTTTCGTGCCTATCGACATGCAAAAAGATAATATCGATATTCTTGCATTCACCGGTCATAAAAAATTGTATGGCCCTCCGGGAATTGGCGGTCTGTGCATTAATGACGATATTGAAATTGATACTTTGATTCATGGTGGAACAGGAAGTAAATCGGAAAACGAAACACATCCTGAATTTTATCCCGACAGACTGGAAGCCGGAACTGAAAATACTGTTGGTGTGGTAGGGCTAAAAGCAGGTATAGAATATATTATTGAAAAAGGAATTGAAAATCTTCGAAAGAAACAATTACAATTAGTAAAATATTTTGTCAATCAGTTACAGGAAATAGATGAGATAATTTTTTACGGACCCGATAGAAATGAAGAAAGATTACCATTGATTTCACTCAATATAAAAAATATTATTCCAAGTGACCTTGCTTATAAATTAGATAACGAATATGAAATTATGGTGCGTGCCGGATTGCATTGTTCGCCGCTTGCACATAAGGCAATGGGAACATTCCCGCAAGGTACGGTACGGTTTAGTATCGGATGTTTTAATACCGAAAGAGAAATTGAATATACAGTTGATTCATTAAAGAAGATAATTTTTAAAAATAAAAAAGATAAATGATTTAAAAACTTAACCATCATATTAGTTGCTGCAAGCTTTGCTAAAAAATAACCGCAAAGTCCGCAATGAAAAATGCAAAGTTCACAAAGAAAAAAAATTAATTTAATATGACGGAAAACGAACTATCGAATAAAATAATCGGATTAGCTATGGAAGTCCATACTGCATTGGGTCCCGGATTATTGGAAAGTGCGTATAAAGAATGCTTGTATTATAAAATTGGACAATCGGGAATATTGGTTGAAAAAGAATAACCAATGCCATTAATTTTCGAGGAAATTAAATTAGATTGTGGTTATAGAATAGATTTATTGGTAGAGAAAAAATTAGTGATAGAAATAAAAAGTGTGGAAGCATTGAATGATATTCATTTGGCTCAAACACTTACATATTTAAAAATAGGTAATTATAAATTAGGATTGTTGATAAATTTTAATGTTGTTCGCTTAAAGGCTGGAATTAAAAGAGTTGTAAATGGGCTTTAATCTTTGCGTTCGCCATGGCGAACTTTGCGAAAAACTTTGAGTTCTTTGCGGTAAAATAACGGAGTAGTTTTAAATAAATGATAAAATACTTTAAAATAAAAAACAATAAGCTATGAAAATAGTTGATGCAAAAGGAAAACTTTGTCCGGTTCCGATCATAATGACCAAGAAGGCTATTAATGAAATTAAAGAAAACGAGAGTTTAAAAATTTTAATTGATAATGAAACATCAGTAAAAAATGTAACACGTTTTCTGGAAGAAAATGGAATGAAAGTTCATACCGAAAAGAAAGGAAATGTTTTTGAACTTACTGTTAATAAAACAGGCAACATTCCTGAAAGTGCCAATGCTGAAGACTATTGCCAGGTTGAGGATGTGAAAGTTTCAAATTATGTTGTGTCCATTCAACGCAACAGGTTGGGCGATGGTGCAGAAGAATTGGGAACCATTTTAATTAAAGGATTTATAAATACACTTCCTGAAATTGATGTAAAACCAAAAACTATTGTGTTTCTGAATTCCGGGATATTTCTGGCGTTGAAAGATTCGCCGGTTTTGGAATCGTTGAAGAAACTAGAAAATTCAGGAGTTGAAATTCTTGCTTGCGGAACTTGTTTGGATTATTATAAAAAGAAAGAAGAGTTAGGAGTTGGAAAAATTTCGAATATGTATGATATCCTTGAAAGATTGAGTAAAGCAGGGAATGTGATTTATCCGTAATTTATATTGAATGAAAAATTTTATCCTGATATTTGAATCAATTCATCATGTTCTGAAAGCGGAAAAAATTCTGGCGACGAATAAAATCAGTTTTGATATTATTCCAACGCCAAAGGAATTTTCATCCGATTGCGGAATGTCAGTAAGGGTAAGCTTTTCAGAAGATATGGAAATGATAAAATCATTACTAAAGAAAAATAATTTGAATTTTAAGATTCATGAAAAAGAATAGTCCGCTAAAGTTTGATTTGTTGAGTACTGTTGAATATGGCGGCTGCTCAGCCAAGTTGCCTGCTAAAGAACTTAGCAAAGCGCTTGCTGATTTGCCAAAAATCTCTGATAAAAATTTATTGGTCGATATTGAAACCCACGACGATGCCGGTGTTTATAAAATTAATGATGATTTGGCATTAATACAAACAACTGATTTTTTCCCGCCTGTTTGCTCCGATGCTTACGAATTCGGACAGATTGCAGCAGCAAATGCGTTAAGCGATGTGTATGCAATGGGAGGCGAAGTGCTTACCGTGCTTAATATTGTAATGTTTCCGGCAAAAGTACCTTTGGAAATTTTAAAAGAAATATTGAAAGGCGGAACCGATAAAATTATTGAAGCTGGCGGCGTAATTATGGGCGGACATACTATTGTTGATGAAATTCCGAAATATGGATTGGCTGTTACAGGTAAAGTGCATCCCCAAAAAATAATTACCAATTCAGCAGCAAACCCCGGTGATAAGCTTTTGCTCACGAAACCTTTAGGTGCTGGAATTATTCTTGCGGGAAAAAGAATTGGTGAAGTAAACGATGAAAATCATCAGGTTGTTTTGGAAAGTATGAAGCAGTTAAATAAAAATGCTTCGGAAATAATGCAGAAATATAATATTAAATGTGCAACTGATATTACCGGCTTTGGCTTGATTGGCCATGCTTTGAAGATGGCTCAGGGAAGTAATGTTACAATAAAAATTGATTCCAAAAAAGTTCCGGCATTTGCTCAATCTCTTGAATTGCTTGATATGGGATGCATTCCGGGTGCATGTTTTCGAAATCTTGAATATGTTGAAAACGATTGTATGTTTGAAAAATCACTATCATATAATCATAAAATGCTTCTGCTTGATGCACAAACATCAGGCGGAATGCTGATTTGCTGTCCTGATAATAATGTTGAACAAATGAGAAATGATTTAATTAGATCAGGATATCCAACAACATCAGTGATTGGAGAAGTTGTAAAAAAAGAAAATAAAAATATAATTGTATATTGAAATTATAAAATTGATTAGCCCCGACCTTTAGGTCGGGGAACAATATTAAAAATTAAAAGGGCTTTAGCCCAAATAAAAATAAAAAATAAAAATGTCGCACTCTATAAGTAAATACTGATTCATCAAAAGCACTGCAAGTAATTTGCAGCAGCATCAATATTTCAGGTGTCAATTGATATCTGGTGCTTCTATTGTGGGCATTGAGCTTTATGCTTTTTGTAAAGAAAAAAATATTATTTGTAATTTTTCAAAAGCTGAAAAATTTTCAGCATAACCTCTCTTTTTCTAATTCCTTATATTTTTTATTTCAATTAATTTTTTCTGAATTATTTTTCTTGCGAGGAATCGTGATACTCCTTGTCCTTCCTGCGTTTTATGAAAATAAATTAAAATCAATAAATAATCTCTTAAACAAATTAAGTATTAACCAAAAACAAAACTATTATGGCAGATTATCATGAAATGTGGGCAAGTCTGGGACTTGACCTCAAAACGCACGACATGGTTTTAGAAATCGTGGGCAAAGCTTATCAGGACATTTTTCTTTCGCAAAAGCACAGACCGAAAGGCATGTCCTATTTTGATTTCGTAATGAGCGAAATTCACGGATTACGTATAAAAGAAATCATGGATGCTAAAGCACAAGGCAGAAAAGTAGTTGGAACATTTTGTGTTTTTGTTCCCGAAGAATTAGTGCTGGCAGTAGATGCGGTCTGTATCGGACTTTGCGCTGGTGCTGAGTTAGGTTTCGAGGAAGCTGAAAAATTCCTACCACGAAATACATGTTCGCTTATAAAAGCTGCATTTGGATTTAAGCTCGCAAAGGTTTGTCCTTACATCGAAACAACAGATTTGATTGTTGGAGAAAACACTTGCGATGGAAAGAAAAAAGCTTACGAAAGTTATAAAGATATCGTAGGAAATTTATATGTGATGGATTTACCGCAGATGAAATCGCTTGAAGGACGCGCTCTTCTGAAAGCTGAATATAAAAAGTTTGCTCAGAAACTTGAACAAATGTCCGGCAAAAAAATTACGATAGAAAGTTTAAAGAAAGGAATTGAAATTGCAAATAACAAACGCAGAGCAATTCATCGATTGGCTTCGCTTCGCAGTGTTAATCCTGCACCAATATCAGGACTTGATGCATTGCTTGCTAACCAGGTATTTTTCTATGATGATCCTGAAAGATTCACGGCTTCTGTTAATACGATTTGCGATGAGCTTGATGCTCGTATCAGAGAAGGTGTAGGTATTGCAGCTAAAGGCACACCAAGAATTCTTCTATCAGGTTGTCCTATGGCTGTACCTAATTGGAAATTGCCATACATCATCGAAACTTCAAACGCTGTTATTGTTGGTGAAGAAATGTGTACAGGTGAACGAGGCACACAAAATCTTGTTAATATAAAAGGCAATACTGTTGATGAATTGCTTGATAATATTGTTGAACGATATTTCCAGATTGATTGTGCTGTATTCACTCCAAATTCAGGTCGATTGGAACATGTAAAAGAAATGGTAAAAAAATATAAAGCTGAAGGAGTAATACATTATGGGCTACAATTCTGCCAGCCTTATCAGATGGAAAGTAAAACTTTGGAAAAAGAACTGGAAAAAGCCGGTATTCCTGTATTGTTAATTGAAACCGATTACAGTCAGGAAGACGCAGGTCAGTTGAAAACAAGAATTGAAGCTTTTATAGAAAGAATTAAAAAATAATTAATTAAGGTTATAAAGGTATAGGGGTATAAAGGTATAAGTAAATATTTCCTGTATGCCCTTATACCATATACCTAATACCTAAATAAAAAATTCATATGATTTCAGCAGGAATAGATATAGGTTCACGAACAATAAAACTTGTTGTTGTTGAAGATGGAAAAATCAAAGTAGTAAGAAAATCAGAAAATTCTTTTGATACTATAAAAGTGTTTAATGAACTTTTAAAAGATGTTTCTTATGATGCAATTACTTCAACAGGATATGGAAGACATTTTTTCGGTGAATATTTTAAATGCGAAATTATCAGTGAAATCAAGGCTTTTGCAATAGGAGCAAAAAATATTTTGCCTTCTTGCAAAACAATTCTTGATATTGGAGGACAGGATACAAAAGCAATATTGCTTGATGAAAAAGGTAAGTTGAAAAAATTTGAAATGAACGACAAATGTGCTGCAGGCACCGGGCGTTTCCTCGAAATCATGGCAATGGCATTGCGTTATAAATTGGATGAATTTGGCGATATGGCATTGACAACAGATGAAACATCGAATGTAAATAGCATGTGTACTGTATTTGCAGAATCGGAAGTTGTATCGATGCTTGCACATGGCGCTGAAAGAACAAAAGTAGCAAGAGGAATACATCAATCAGTTGTAAACAGATCGGCTACACTGCTTAAAAGAGTAGGAATTGAAGATGATATTCTTTTTGCTGGTGGAGTAGCTTATAATAATTGTATGTTGTATTTACTCGAACAACAATTACAGAAAAAAATTTTTGTTCCGAAAGACCCACAGATAATTGGAGCATTAGGCGCCGCTATGCATTGTAATTTAAATTAAAAATAATAAGCGTGGATTTGTTATAAAAAAAACGCATGACTTTTGTCATGCGTTTGTGGGCCCACTTGGGCTCGAACCAAGGACCCTCAGATTATGAGTCTGATGCTCTAACCAGCTGAGCTATGAGCCCTGATTTCAGAAAAAATATAGATATTTGTAACTGAAACGGGTTGCAAATTAACATATATTTTCTTAATTGTACAAGAGAAAAAAATATATTTATGATAAAAAATTTAATTTTCGATTTAGGTGGTGTTATCCTGAATATCGATTTTTCAAAGTCTATTGAAGAATTCAGAAAACTAGGGATTACTAATATTGATGAATTATTTTCCCGATATTCTCAAAGTAAATTGTTTGATATGTTTGAAAAAGGAAATATATCAGAAAAAGAATTTATTGCTAATTTGAAAAAAACAATTGAAAAACCAGTTACAAATAACCAAATATATAACGCATGGAATGCTATGCTCCTTGATTTTCCAATGGACAGAATAGAATTACTTAAAGAGTTAAATAAAAAATATCGTATTTTCCTTTTAAGTAATACCAATGTAATTCATAATTCTGTATATAATGAACTATTAAATAAAAAATATGGAATAAATGATTTAACAATGCTTTTTGAAGAAGCATATTATTCGTTTAAACTTCATATGCGAAAACCGGATAAAGAAATTTTTGAATATGTTTTGAAAGGCAGTAAACTTAATGAAGAAGAAACTGTATTTATTGATGATTCGCCTGTTAATATAAAAACTGCTGAAAAACTGGGGATGAAAGTAGTTTTATATAACCCGGAAGATTCGTTAAAAGATGTTTTATTAGAAAATAAAATCCAATAATTATTCCTGAAATGCAGCTTTAATATTATCAAGTACCTGTAAAACCTGTTCTCTGTTTGTTGTCTGTAAAAGTATCATGCGGAATGATTTGAAATGATTCAAACCCTTGAAGTATCCTATAAAATGTTTTCTCATTTCGATTACCCCGGTACGTTCACCTTTTTTTTCTATTGATAATTCAAGGTGTTCTTTGCAAACATCAATTCTTTCAGTAATACGGGGCGTCATACAATAATTACCTGTAGAAAAAAAATCTTTAATATTTCTAAAGATCCATGGATTTCCAATAGTTGCGCGGCCAAGCATGATTCCATCAACGCCATATCTTTCTTTCAATTCTTTGGCAATTTCAGGAGAATTTACATCGCCGTTACCGATAATCGGGATAAACATTCTGGGATTTGATTTTACTTTTCCAATCAATGTCCAATCGGCATTTCCTGTATATAGCTGTGCACGCGTTCTTCCGTGAATAGTGAGTGCTTTAATTCCTATATCCTGCAATTTTTCTGCAAGCTCAACTATGGGTTTATTTTTTTCATCCCATCCAATTCTTGTTTTTACTGTAACCGGTAATAATGTTGACTTTACAACAGCTTCGGTCATTTTAATCATTTTATCAATATCAAGAAGTAAAGCAGCACCGGCGCCTTTGTTTACTACTTTTCTAACAGGGCAGCCAAAATTCAAATCAATTAAATCAGGTTTTGATTCTTCGGCAAGCTCTGTAGCTCTTTGCATGGAGCTGATATCATGACCGAAAATCTGGACTCCAATTGGTCGTTCAATATCTGAAATATCAAGTTTGGCAATACTTTTCCTTGCATCACGAATCAAACCTTCCGAAGAAATAAATTCGGTATACATAATATCAACTCCGAATTTTTTACAGATCATTCGGAAAGGCTTGTCTGTTATGTCTTCCATTGGAGCAAGAAAGAGTGGATTTTCTCCTAGCTCAATATTTCCTATTCTTAACGCCACTTGAAATAAAAAATTTATTAATTTCACACAAAATTAGAAAATAAAAGCATGCTTAAACCTCCTTTTATAAATCAGCTTCCTCCTTTTTCAAAACTTTTATTATTAATACTATTAGTGTTTTCGTGTGCTATATTTACTCTTTTTTTAGGAATATTAATGGGTACATTTTTTTGGGGAAGCAACATAATGGGGAATCTTGCATCAATAGATGCTGCTGATAGTTCATCCATAGCATTACAAAAATATTTTCAAATTGTAAGTCAGTTTGGAATGTTTATTTTTCCGGTATTATTATTTGCATTCCTTGATGGAGGAAATATTTCTTCCTATTTAAAAATAAACATAAAACCTTCTTTAAGAATATTAATTCTTTCAGGATGCTGCATATTGCTTGCATTACCATTTATTAATTTCCTTTCGGAAATAAATATGAAAATGAAATTACCTGAATCGTTTGCAGGCATTGAGCAGTGGATGCGTGAATCGGAAGATAAAGCAGGTCAGGTTACAGTAATGTTTTTAAATGTATCAACAATTTGGGGTTTCCTGATAAATCTTTTTATGATAGGTATTATTCCTGCAGTTGGCGAAGAATTTTTATTCAGGGGAGTTGTTCAACCTTTATTTTTTAAATGGACAAAAAATATTCATGTTGCAGTTATTATATCCGCATTTTTATTCAGCGCTATACATTTTCAATTTTATGGATTTATTCCGCGCTTTCTTATGGGTGTACTTTTAGGTTATTCATTTGTATGGACGGGTTCTTTATGGGTTCCTATATTCATCCATTTTGTAAATAATTCGGCAGCAGTAATTGTATCTTACCTGGTAAATAATCAATCCGCTTCAAATGCTTTTGATACAATAGGTACCGGTGAAAATGCATTGATGCCGGTAATCATCAGTATAATATTTACAACCACCACTTTGTTTCTAATTTATCAAATATCGAAAAAGAAAAATATTCATATTTTATAAGAAGTAATAAACCCGCATTTCAGCGGGCTTTTTATTATAATTATTTTTCAATTAAATCAAAGTGTATTGGAAGAACAAACCAAACCCTTACTGTTGTACTGTTTTGTTTTCCCGGTCTCCATTTGGGCATTGAATTAATTACTCGCAGAGCTTCTTCTCCACAACCT
Source organism: Bacteroidales bacterium (assembly GCA_035353855.1). Taxonomy (NCBI): domain Bacteria; kingdom Pseudomonadati; phylum Bacteroidota; class Bacteroidia; order Bacteroidales; species Bacteroidales bacterium. Next base: position 61,266 of record DAOQAK010000009.1, read on the forward strand.
CCGCCAATATCATTCAATAATGTTACATTAGAAATACTACCATCTTTTTCAACTACAAATTTAACATGTACTTTTCCTTTTATTCCGTTATCTTTAGCGATTTGTGGATAAACTATATTTTTTGAAAGGTATTCGTGCATTTTTTCAATCCCCCCAATAAATTCAGGCATTTCCTGAACATTTAAAAAAACTTCATTGTTTGAAATTGGTTCAATAGGTGAATTTTTTTCCGGTTCTTTTACAACTATTATTCCGCCATCACCTATGTCAGGAGGAGTTCCGTTTTGTGTATTATACATAAGGTCTGCAAGACCACCATCATCATCTATTACTGCACTATCAACTAATATTGGTACAGTATAACGTTCAACTGGTAATGGCTCTGGTAACTCGGGAAGTTGGATTTCTTGTTTTTCAGGAGGTTCGCTAAGTTCAGTAAAATTGCAATCAACCTTTGTTTCAATTTTACTGCTTATATTATCTGTTAATCCAGCTAACAATGGATAGGCAATAACACAGAAAAAAAATAGCAGAGCAAGGAATAAGGCAATGGCTACATTTTTATTGTAGCTTTTCCTTAGGAGGAAGGCACCGTAGTTTTTGTTACGCTCTTCAAAAACTACATCATCAAGATTAACGTTTTTTGTTTTCATACCTTATGATTTTAAATTAATTGTAATACAATTATATATTAGTGGGGAGATGAAAGAAAGTAATAGTCAGTTAAGGGAAACGACAAAAAAATTTTCGGTAGAAAAATACCAGTGAAAGGGAACGGTAAGCATTGGACTAACAATTGTTTTTAAGATTATTGGCATTTTTTTTATCTTAGCTGTAACTTTTGGTTTTGTTGTTTCGTCATAAACACGAAAACACCCAATTTTCTAACATAATGACAACAGAAGAATACAATAAGTGTGTTGATGAATTTTCTGATGGTGTATATCGATTTGTATTGCATAATATACGCGATGAGGATAAAGCTAAGGATATAGTACAGGATTCGTTCATTAAAATGTGGGAAAAGGTTAATGATATTGAATACAAAAAAGGTCGTTCATATCTTTTTACAACAGCTTATCACACCATGATAGATGCGATTAGAAGAGATAAAAAAATAACTAGTTTTGAAGATATCGAATATAACCAGCAGGCATGCAATAAAGAATTTTTTGGGTTAAAGGAAGTGGTAAGAAATGCGGTTAATAAATTGCCCGAAATTCAGCGTTCAGTAGTGTTGTTGCGAGATTATGAAGGTTATTCATACGAAGAGATTGGAGAAATTACAGGACTAAACGAATCGCAGGTTAAAGTGTATATATACCGCGCCCGCTTGTTTTTAAAAGAATACATTGGCAAACTTGAAAATGTTTTATAAAAATGAATATCAACAGAAATAATTATGAGATTTGGTTTCTCGACTTCTACGAAGGTAAGCTCAACCCTTCGCAGATTGAGGAATTGATGAATTTTCTGGATGTTCATTATGATTTGAAAGAAGAGTTTGAAAACTTTGAAAATGTTAGCCTGCCTCCTATTAAAAAAGTTGTTTTTGACGGCAAAGAGCAGTTGAAAAAAAATATTTTAGTGAAAGTAGGCAATATCAATGAGTCGAATTATACTGATTATTTTATTGCTTACCACGAAGGCGATTTATCTGAAATAGAAAAAAATAATGTTCTACTGTTTCTTGAAAAAAATATTTCTTTAAAAAATGAATTTGAATTGTTCTCGAAAACTAAAGTTGCTCCTGATGAAAAAATAAAATTCGATTTAAAACAATGTTTAAAAAAGGAAACTATTTTATCATCTGCAAATATTAATGAGAACAATTATACCGAGTATTTTATTGCAGCTTTTGAAGGTGACCTGACTTTACAACAACATTCAGAATTAAAAGAGTTTTTAAATAAAAATCCTCATTTAAGTAAAGAATATAATTTATTCGGACAAACAAAAATTACTTTTGATACAGCTATTGTTTTTAACAGGAAAGAACAACTTAAGAAAACCGTATTATTGCAAAAAACGGTAAAAGTCCGCTATATGTATTATGCAATATCAGTGGCTGCTTCGTTATTGCTTATAATTTCAATATATGCTTTACTTGACAGAAATAATGTTCAACAAATTTATACTGCTGAAAGACGAAATATCGAATTAAAAAGTAAAAATGTACAAAAAATTACTGATAAATCAGTTGACAATACAGCATCTGATAATTATGCAGACAATACTCAAAAACAAAATATTTCTAATATTTCAGATAATAAAAAAAGTATTGAACAAACTGAAAATATTTATGCTTCTTCATTGAACAATGTTTTTATAGGTAATGATGAAAAAATAGAAATATCAAAAATTACGATTTATGAAGATTTTTATGCAATGGTTCAGCGAAAGAAAGAAAATGAAGCTGCAAAAGAAGAAAATAAGAATGATGACAATACAATATCATTAACACAATTTGCCTTATATAAAATTAAAAAATCAATTGCACCTCAGAATAAAAAAGATAAAATAAAACCCTCGGATAAGCTTACAGGATGGGATTTGGCCGATGCAGGATTAAATAAATTTAACGAACTTACAGGTGCAGAAGCAACGTTGGTGAAAAATGAAAATAACAATGGTTATAAGTTTTCATTTGGCGATAGCTTTGAATTAGCACACAATATCGGTCAGTAAAAGAAAAAAGTATAAAAATTATTTTTAAGCTGTAACTTTTAAAAATAGTAATTCGTCATATAAATAAGAAAACGGATTATTAACTATAAAAATAAATAACCATGAAAACAAATAAATATATTAAAGCTCTTGTAAACACAGGCTTTATATTAGTGGCAGGCATAATGACAGTTTGTGCCCAGACAACTACAAATAAAACTACTCTATCCGAATTTAATTCTATAGTTATTTCTGCTCCTGCTGATGTTATGCTTGTTCAGGGTACAGAAAATTCTATCAGTATTAAAGAAGGAGATTTACAAGATTTAGTTTCAACAGAAATTAAAGATAATGTATTGTTCATTAAAAAAGCAAAAGAAGATATTACAATTAATTTTGTAAAACTTGAAAAGCTTGAATTAATTTCACCTTGTGAAGTGAAATGTGAAACTCCAATAACCAGCGATAACTTTGATGTAAGACTTAAAGGTGCTGCATCAGAAGCTGATTTAAATGTAAATGTGAAAAACCTTACTACTTCAATTGAAGGAGCCGGAGACATTGAATATACCGGTACAGCCGAAACTCATAATTTAACGGTGTCAGGTGCAGGTGACGTTAGCGCATATGATTTAAAAACCAATTCAACCGAAGTAGTAATCAATGGTGCAGGTGATGCTAAAGTCAATGCTAAACAGGAACTGAAAGGAACTATTAATGGAGCCGGTGAAATTACATATATGGAAGAACCGGTTACCAAAGACATTAAAATAAATGGAGTTGGATCTTATGGTTTAAACAATGGCGTTTCTAATTCAGATAATGGTGATACAACAAAGGTCAGATTTGGTCATAAAAAATTATTAATCGTCGGCGATGAGAATAAACATGATTCAATAAAAAAAGCAAATCATAAAGATAAATTTAAAATATACTGGTCAGGAGTAGGCATAGGGGTTAACGGTTATTTAAATGCAAATAATAAAACTACAATACCTGCAGGTTATGATTTTCTTGACCTTGATTACAGAAAAAGTATTAATGTAAGTTTGAATCTTCTGGAGAAGAATTTCCCAATATGGAAAAACCATATCAACCTGGTTACAGGTTTAGGTTTTGATTTCAGTAATTACCGATTCAGCGAAAATTATATTCTAACTCCAAAAGCAGACTTTATTACAGCAGTTTATGATTCAGCTATAGTATATAAAAAGAATAAACTACAAACTTCGTATCTGAATGTTCCGCTTTTATTCCAGTTTGATACCAATCCTTATGGAAAACATAATCGTACAATACATTTATCAGCAGGTATTGTTGGTGGTGTAAAAATAGGTTCACACACAAAACAGTTATACGAGATTGACGGTGTTAAATACAACCCAAAAACAAAAGATGATTTTAACCTGAACCCATTCCGCTATAGTGCTATGGTACGCGTTGGTGTTGGAAAACTTGATCTGTATGCTTCATATGCGATGAATGGGTTATTTAAAAAGGATGAAGGCCCTCAATTGTATCCATTTACAATTGGAATAAATATTGCCGGACTTTAAACTCAACATATATTTTCTCCTAATATTTGGCCATCCTTATCATAGGGTGGCTTTTTATTTGAAAAGAGATAAAAATATTTTTTAACTTTACGCCCTTAAATTAACCTTCAATATTTAAAAATTTATGTCAGGTCACAATAAATGGTCAACCATTAAAAGGAAAAAAGGAGCCATTGATGCTAAGCGATCAAAGGCTTTTTCAAAAATTATCAAAGAAATGACTGTTGCTGTAAAAGAAGGCGGTCCCGATCCCGATAGTAATCCACGTTTACGTCTTGCAATTGCTAATGCAAAAGGTGTGAATATGCCTAAGGAAAATATATCCAGGGCAATAAGTAAAGCTGCCGATAAGGATTCTGCTGCTCTTTCTGAAGTTACTTATGAAGGTTATGCTCCCGGAGGTATTGCATTATTTATTGAAGCTACTACTGATAATATTCAACGAACAGTAGCCAATGTCCGTTCAATTTTTAATAAATGTAATGGAAGCCTTGGTACGAATGGTTCATTGAGTTTTATTTTTGACCGGAAAGGAATTTTTACTGTACCACAAGGCGATTTGGTTGAAGATGATTTTATTATGGAAGTGATTGATGCCGGTGCTGAAGACGTAGTGCTTGAAGATGGATTTTTCACCATTACAACAGCTATGGAAGATTTTGGTTCGATGATGAAAAAATTAGAAGCGATGAAAATAGAACCTGAAAGCGCCGAACTGCAACGTATTCCTAAAACTACTACTAAACTGGATAAAGAATCAGCACAAAGAGTTTTGAAAATTATTGATAATTTTGAAGACGACGATGATGTTACCAATGTATTCCATAATATGGAACTTACTGATGAATTAATGGAGGATATATAATATATCTTTTATTTTAGAATGCCTTAATAGATATTCCAGAAGTAAAATAATGAAAGGGAGCAGGATTACAGCTCCCTTTCATTATTTGAACGAGCCTTAAAAATGAATGTGTCATTATGATTTTTTATCTTTGTATACTTTTTTATAAACATGATTTCAGTAAATAATCTTTCTGTACATTTTACCGGGACAAATCTATTCGATGATGTTTCTTTTGTTATAGCTGATAAAGACAGGGTTGGATTGGTAGGCAAAAATGGCGCTGGTAAAACCACCCTGATGCGCATTATCGCCGGAATTCAGGAGCCTGAAAGTGGAAATGTAATCATACCTTCAGGAAATACCATAGGTTTTCTTCCACAGGAAATTACTTTTGTCAATTCCGGGAAGACAGTAATTGAAGAAGCAATGACTGCATTTTCGGAAGCATTGAAATTGGAAGAAAAAATAAAAAAAGTTACTTCCGAAATAGCAAGTCGTACCGATTTTGAATCGGAAAGTTATTACAACCTTCTTCATAAACTTACTGATGCTAATGAACGTTTTCAATTACTTGGCGGGCATAATATGCAAGGGGAAACTGAAAAAGTTTTGCTTGGGTTAGGTTTTTTACATAGTGATTTTTCACGGTCAATCTCTGAATTCAGCGGTGGATGGCAAATGCGCGTGGAACTCGCAAAAATTTTATTGCAAAAACCAAATTTTATTTTACTCGATGAACCTACAAATCACCTGGATATTGAATCAATCCAATGGCTTGAAGATTTTCTTATAAATTATTATGGAGCTGTGATGCTGGTTTCACACGACCGTGCATTTCTTGATAACATTACAATCCGAACAATTGAGATTTCACTAGGAAAGACATACGACTATAAAGCTTCTTATTCTGTTTATGAAAAAATGCGTACCGAACGCATTGAACATCAGACGGCAGCCTATAATAACCAGCAAAAGCAAATCGCCGATAATGAAAAATTTATTAACAGATTCAGATACCAGGCTACAAAAGCACGACAGGTGCAGTCGCGAATAAAATTGCTTGATAAAATTGAACGAATTGAAATTGATGAAACCGATAATTCATCCATTTACTTTCGATTTCCACCGGCCCCACATTCAGGAAAAGTAATTATTGAAGCCAATCATCTTACAAAAAATTATGGCAGTCATAATATTTTAAATGATTTAAATTTTCTTATCAATAAAGGTGAACGCCTTGCTTTTGTGGGAAAAAATGGCGAAGGAAAAACAACACTTTCACGAATTATTGTTCAGGAACTTGATTATACTGGAGAAATTAAGCATGGTCATAATGTGAAATTAGGTTACTATGCTCAAAACCAATCCGACCTTTTAAATCCTGATAAAACAGTTTTCGAAACTATCGACGATGCTGCTGTTGGTGAAATACGACCAAAAATAAGATCAATATTAGGTTCATTCTTGTTTGATAAAGATGATATTGAAAAAAAAGTAAAAGTACTTTCAGGTGGTGAAAAGTCAAGACTGGCTTTGGCTAAGCTAATTCTTAGCCCTGTTAATTTTTTAGTTCTTGATGAGCCAACCAATCATCTCGATATGCGATCGAAAGATATTTTAAAACAAGCATTATTAAAGTTCGATGGTACACTTTTGATTGTTTCGCACGACAGATATTTTTTACACGGATTAACCAACAGGATTTTTGAATTTAAAAATCATACCATACGTGAATACCTTGGCGATATTTATGATTTTCTTAAATCAAGAAAAATAGAATCGCTTCAACAACTTGAAGTCAATAAAAAAACAACAACTCAAAAGGATAAAAAAGAAAATACGGTTACTAATAAATCCAATTACGAAAAAAGAAAAGTAATCGAAAAAGAGCTTCGTAAAATAAAAACGCTGATTGAAAAATCGGAGGAAAAAATTTCGCAACTGGAACAACTGGTTAAAGAAACCGACGAAAAGCTTATTAACCCTGAAACTTATAAGGAAGTTTTATCTGATAAAACTTTTTACGCTTCGTACGAAAAAAATAAAAAATTACTGGAAGAAGAAATGAAACAGTGGGAAGAACTGCATGTTCAATACGAAGAAAAAGAATCGGAATATAACCGGGAGTTATTATGATTTTTTAACTTTACAAAAAAATGCAGGAAGTAAAACTCAACATAATACCTTTAAAAGAATGGCTCAACTTTCCTGAACGTCCTTTAATTATTAGTGGTCCGTGTAGCGCTGAAAACAAAGAACAGGTTTTGCAAACTGCAAAAAAATTAGCAAAGACTGGAATTGTAAATGTTTTTCGTGCCGGGATATGGAAACCCCGAACACGCCCTGATGCATTTGAAGGTGTTGGAGAAGCAGGATTGCCATGGCTTTCGGAAGTTAAAGAAAAAACAGGATTACCTGTTTGCGTTGAAGTTGCCACACCGCAACATGTTGAAGCAGCTATTAAAAATGAAATTGATATACTTTGGCTTGGCGCCCGAACAACTGCCAATCCATTTTCTGTACAGGAAATCGCTGAAGCCCTTAAGGGATATGATATTCCGGTGATGATAAAAAATCCGGTTACTCCCGATTTAAAATTATGGATAGGCGCAATTGAACGAATCAATAAATCGAAAATAAATAAAATTATTGCCATACATCGTGGATTCACTTCATACGAAAATACGGTTTATCGCAATGCACCTATTTGGGAAATTCCAATTGAATTGATGCGTATTTGCCCGGAGCTTCCAGTAATTTGTGACCCTAGTCACATCACAGGAAATTCAATGTTATTGGAAAGTGTTTGCCAGAAAGCACTCGACCTGGAAATGGACGGAATGATGATTGAAACACATGTCAATCCTAAGAAAGCGCTGTCCGATGCCAAACAACAAATCACTCCTGACGAATTGGTACAGCTTATTTCAAAATTAATCATACGCAGCAATTATACTGAAAATACGGAGTTCACAAATAAACTGATTGAACTTCGCTCTGAAATTGATAACATTGATGTTGAGTTGATTCATCTTATTTCAAAACGTATGAAGATTATTGAAGATATTGGCAAATTCAAAAAAGAAAACAATATAACCATTCTTCAGATTCGGCGTTGGAACGATGTAGTCCGCGAAAGTATTGAGCTTGGTGAAGAACTTGGGCTTAATCGTGAATTCTTACTAAAACTTTTACGGGTAATTCATGAAGAATCAATCCAAAAGCAAACCGATATATTTAAAAAATAAATATATTTACATGCCCAAATCAAACAAACAAAATGTATAAAAAAGCACTATATTTTTTTATAGTAATATTTTGCTTATCACTTCCCGCCTGTAATAAACATAAAAAAGAATCGTCAAAAGAAATTGCTGAAATTGATAGTTTAACAAATTCTCTTTCGGAGAAGATGAGTTACGATAGCATTATCGTGAAAAAATAATAAAGCGCCTTGGTTTTTATAAGATAGGATATTCAAATAAAATTAGAAATGTTGATTTTATTATATTTATAAAGGAAGATGAGAATTACATATAATTTTTCTTTTTGAAATAAAAGACAAATCCTACTACTATTAATGCCATTGATGAAGATACAATCCAGAATGCATAAGGATGGGTTTGAAAAGGGAGAACTATATTCATTCCGTATATACTTGCAATTAATGTCAGAGGTAGTAATATTGAAGAAATAAGTGTGAGGACTTTCATAATTTCATTTGTGCGGTTTGTTTGTAATGAATCGAAAGTTTTTGATAAGCCTTCAACTATTTCTTTGTAGTCTTCAGTAAGGTCCCACATCTTTTGGTACTTGTCTAATATATCGCCCCAGTATTCTTCCATATCCTCTGCATATCCATGTACTTCGCCTGATTCAAATTTATGGAACACCCGAAGTTGAGGTTTAAATATAGTATCGAGAATAATTATATTGCGGCGTGTTATAGAGATTCTTTCAATGGTTCGTTCTGCTTTTTTACGAAATAATTCGGTGTTGATATGTTCTACTTCTTCACCCAGTCGTCCAATAAGATAAAATGTTTCACCCAATAGGCGATCAAGAATTTCATAGAGCAAAATGTCGCTTGATTTTGACATTATTTCTTCTTTTACTTTTTCATTTTCCTTGGCAGCATTGAAAATATTCCGAACTATCCATTGGGAATTAGCAATTGTAATAACATATTTTTCGCCCCAGAAAACCTTTACTTCACTGGTTTTTATGAAACGGTTTGCTTTATCGAAAATAGGAAAATGAAGGATTATAAAATAATAATCGTCGTATATATCAAGCTTCGGACGTTGGGTTTTGCTTTGAAGGTCTTCCAGGTCGAGAGGGTGGAAACTGAAGTTGTCCTGCAAAAACTGTATGTCGTTGTCGGACGGGTTTACTATGTGGTACCATTTTAAATCATTGTTATGAATAGTTTCTATCATAACTCACCCCCTTTTATTAAACCTGGTTTCTACATTCCTTTAATTATTATGAATTGCAAAGTTAAATAAAAATTCAGCTTATATAAAACAAATTATATTAAACCTTCTTCCACTTCAATGTTTCAATCATGTGCTTTATATCTTTCTTCAGTAAAGAAATTACAGGCGCCAGCGAATCGTTATTAGGGGCAACATTAAAATATAAAGCTCCACGTATAAAATTATTCGTACTGTCAGTAACATAGAATTGGTAAGAAGAAGCAGCACCAATACCTTCAATATCGTATATTATTCCATAAACTTTATTCTTGCTAATATTAATACGTGTATCATCTATATTGCTTGCTTTAGCAATATGTTTCATGGCAAGATTGTAAGCATCTTCCGAATATTTTGAAAGATTATTTTTTACCACTTTATAGCTTAGATGCAATTGCCCTTTAAATTTTGGAAAATTAATATTTATCCAATATGGTTCAGCATTTTTTATTGAATCGGGAGAAATTTGAGAATATACAGGATACTCAAAAGAAAAAGGATAGGTAGTATCGAAAAGTTTGTATTCATTTTTAGGAAGGTCAATCCTGAAATATCCTTTTGGTTTGGGAACCGAATCGCCACCGCCACATGACAGGAACAGAGAAACACTCAACAAAATCATTAATGCAAAAATATTTTTAATTATTCGATTCATCGCTGTTATTTTTTTCGTTAAGTGTTACTTTAATTCGTTTAATGCTGCGCTTGTCGGCAGCTTCAACGGTAAAGATAAAATTTTTATAAAAAATCTTATCGTTTTTTTCGGGAATTTTACCTTCCAGTTCAAGAATCAAACCTGCCAGTGTATCTGATTCGCCTTTCTTTTCGCTGAATACAGTAGTGTCTATATTCATAATCCTGCAAAAATCATTAAGCAATGTTTTCCCTTCAAAAACAAAATTTTTCTCATCAAGTTTTGAAAAAATCACTTCGTCCGTATCGAATTCATCATTTATTTCGCCAACGATTTCTTCAATAATATCTTCCATAGTAAGCATTCCTGAAGTTCCGCCATATTCATCAATTACAATAGCCATATGATTTTTTTTCTGACGGAATTCCTGTAAAAGGTCATCGATTTTTTTACTTTCAGGAACAAAAAACGGCGGACGCAATAATACCTGCCAGTTGAAGTCTGCTTCTTTTTCAATATGTGGCAAAAGATCTTTAATATGTAAAATACCTGTTATATTATCTAAATTATCTTTATAAACAGGGATTCGCGAATAACCTGAATCGAGAATAATATTCATTAATTGTTTGTAATCTGTTTTTATTTCAACGGCAGTAATATCCATACGCGAATGCATCACTTCTTTTACATCGATAATATCGAATTTTACAATGCCTCTTAAAATCTTTTTGTTTGCATCGGGTGTGTCTTTTCCTGTAGTGATATCAAGTGCTGCAGAAAGGTCGGTAATGGTAATGTTGTTCTTGCGTGTAATTCGTTTATCAATTACAGAAGTTGAGCGGATAAGCAATGAACTAACCGGGTAAAAAAGTTTTATACAAAAAACCATTGCTCTCGACATAAAAGCTGCTACCTGCAAAGCATAATGTGTAGCATAAATTTTCGGTGTAATTTCTCCTACCAGTAAAATAAGAAATGTAACCAGCACCACCTGAATAATAAATGCAATCCATAAACTATCGCCAAAATCAAATAAACCTGTTGTAATAAAAGAAGACAGAATAACAATACCTATATTTACAAAATTACTTGCTATCAGTAATGTTGCGAGTAAGCGTTTGGGATTTTCAAGTAATTTCAGGATAATCTTACCGGAACGGGTTTTCTTATTTTTTAATTCATTTAAATGAATCGGCTTTAATGAAAAATAAGCTATTTCTGAACCGGAGAACAGCGCCGAGAAAAATAGAAGTAAAACCATTGCAATAATTTCAATTGCAATTTCAAACGAAAAAGGTTTTAGTATCAATAATATCATTTCTACTTTTGAATAAAAAGATTTGTATAAATCAAAATTATAAAATAATTATCATTTATTTTTCAGAAAAGCATCCCATCCCTGGGCTTTTACAGGTATAGTACCACCATTACGTGTTATGATATTAATGCCGCTTTCAGTGATATGGCCTATTGGTGTTATTCCTGAAATATTTTTCAACTTTTCAAAATCTTTTGGCGATACAGTAAATAGTAGTTCATAATCTTCGCCTCCACTTAGTGCAGCAGTTACAGCATTAATTTTAAATTCTTCACCCATTGAAATGGTAAGAGGATGTATCGGAAATTTTTCTTCGTATAAAGCACATCCTTTTCCTGATTCCTGGCATATATGGATAATATCAGAAGCAAGTCCGTCTGAGATGTCAATCATAGATGTTGGAACCACACCGGCTTCTTTAAGTCGTTTCACAATGTCTGTTCGGGGTTCGGGTTTTAATATTCGTTGCAAAATATAATCATAACCCGTAAGTTCCGGTTGCATATCGGGATTGCTTTTATAAACCATTTTCTCACGCTCAAGTAGTAACAAGCCCATATATGCAGCGCCCAAATCGCCTGATACAAGAACAATATCATTAACACCCGCTCCGCTTCTATAAGTTATTGATTCTTTCTTTGCCCTGCCAATCACTGTAATCGAAATAAATAATCCGGCAGCGCTTGCAGATGTATCGCCTCCTACAAAATCAACCTGGTATTTTTTACAAGCCAGTTTTATTCCTTCATATATTTCATCAATTGCTTCAAGCGAAACCCTGTTGGATAGAGCTATACTTACAGTAATTTGTTCAGCTACTCCGTTCATTGCGGCAATGTCGCTGATATTAACAGCGGCTGCCTTATACCCCAAATGTTTGAGAGGCGTATATGCCAAATCAAAATGAACTCCTTCGGTAAGTATATCAGTCGATACAAGTATTTCATCCGTACCGCAACTAATAACAGCGGCATCATCACCAATGCCTTTAATTGTTGATTTATTATAAATCTCAATATTTTCCGAAAGATGTTTTATTAAACCAAATTCACCCAATTCGGAAATTTCAGTTCTTTTATTTTTTTCTTTTCTATACATACTGCAAAAGTAAGTTAAATGATAATAACAAAAAAACCTTTTAAAATTTCAAAAGTCAAAAAGAAAAAAATCTGTAACTTGCCGTTTTATTTTATTTATATGAAATATATCATTACTGGCGCTAGTATTGTAAATGAAGGAAAAATATTTAAAGCTGATGTTGTAATTGAAAACAACATTATTACTGAAATAGGACAATTATCCGGGAAAAATATTTTTGGTAAAACAGAAATAATAAATGCCGAAGGAAAATATCTATTTCCCGGAGTTATCGACGACCAGGTACATATGCGCGAACCAGGGCTTACACATAAAGCCGATATTTATTCTGAATCGAAAGCAGCAGTTGCGGGTGGTGTAACCTCATACATGGAAATGCCGAATACCGTTCCTAATGCAACAACAATCAATATTCTTGAAGAAAAATATAAAATTGCTACTGAAAAATCGTTGGCGAATTTCTCGTTTTATTTGGGCGCAACAAATGAAAATATTGATGAGCTGAAAAAAATCAATAACAAGAATGTTTGCGGAATAAAAGTCTTTATGGGAGCATCTACAGGTAATATGCTTGTGGATAATGATGTTGTTCTTGATAAAATATTTTCATTACCTGATATACTGATAGCAACTCATTGCGAGGATGAACAAACCATTAAGAAGAATACCGAATTGTTTAAATCACAATACGGCGATGATATTCCTTTTTCGGCGCATCCACTTATCAGAAGTAATGACGCTTGTTATAAATCATCATCGCTTGCAGTAAAACTTGCAAAAAAATATGATACAAGACTTCACTTACTACATTTATCCACAGCAGAAGAAATGTCATTACTCGATAATTCTGTTTCGCTTGAAAATAAAAAAATTACTGCTGAAGTTTGTGTTCATCATCTATGGTTTTCAGATGAAGATTATGCCGGCAAAGGCGCATTAATTAAATGGAACCCGGCAATAAAAACAAAATCCGACAGAGAAAATTTATGGAAAGCTTTACTCGATGGAAGACTTGATGTAATAGCAACCGACCATGCGCCGCATACTTTTGAAGAAAAAAACAATAATTACCTGAAAACTCCATCGGGAGCGCCATTGCTGCAACACTCATTAGTGGCCATGCTTGAATTTTATCATCAGGGGAAAATATCACTCGAAACCATTGTACATAAAATGTCGCATGCACCGGCAATCTGCTTCAATGTTGAAAAGCGTGGGTACATTCGTAAAGGATACTTTGCTGATCTGGTTTTGGTTGATTTGAATAATCCATGGACGGTAAACAAAAATAATATTCTGTATAAATGCAATTGGTCACCCTTTGAAGGAACCACCTTCCGTTCTAGCGTTTCACATACATTTGTTAATGGAAATCTGGTTTATTGCAATGGAAAATTTGATGAATCGGAAAAAGGAAAACGATTACTTTTTAACCGTTAAATTTTTATTCGTTAATTTTGTAAAATGAAACAACTGCGAATACTAATTTATTTTTTTTGTTTGATTTCTGTATTCTTTTCATGCAATAACAAAAAGAAAGAAAAAGAAGAAGAAAGAAAAAAAGCATTACAAAATGCAGACATCATGCCAAGTGATAAATTGGCCGATGTTTTAACCGATGTATATCTTGCTGAAGGAGCAATGTGTTTAAAAGAAATTCATGCCGATAATCCTGGTTTTTACGCCAACAAATATTTTAAATACGTTTTTGATAAACATAATGTATCAAGCGAACAATTCCTCACCAGTTATAAGTATTATGCTGCCGATGCTGATGAAATGCTTAAAATAATTGAGATGGTTTTGAACAATCTTACTCAACAACAGGGAATGATAGAAGGAAAACCGGCAGTTTCCGAATCCGATAAAAAAGAAAATAAGTAATAAATTTATTGTTTGGTAAATTCAGCAGTGCAGGTATCAATATCAGCGCCATCACTTACATTATATTTCCAGCTTATTTTAGTATTGCTATTATAAATACTTCCACTTCCGCTTTTGATAGTAAATCCACTTACTGTTTGCTCTGGAATATTAGCATTATCACCAGCTACAACAGCATACACTTTTTGTGATGTTCCAAGATGATAAAAATTTGAAAGGTATATTTGTGAACTATTCCCTGAATTCAGTGTAATAGCAACGGTAAATGAAGAGCTCACGTTTTGATTGCTGTTTTCGTTACATGTCCAGTTGCCAACAAATTTATCGCGGGGATCTGTGGTATCATCATTATTATCATTAGGGTCGCAGGAAACCAGTAAGCCCACAAATGATGATATTATTAATGTATAAATGAAAAGCTTTTTCATAAAAATTAGTTATTGATAAAATTAACCAATATAATGTCAATAATATAACAACAAAGATATTAAAATGCATTCATTCATACAATAGAATGTTCAATATCAGAAAAACCTACTAAGGTTAAGGAGACGAAATTGGTTTTGCTGATTGTCGAAAGTTAAAAGGTTGAGCAACTGGTTTGGTTGAAAGTTGTAAGGTGAAAAAATACTATTGACAAAAAACAAAATACCTGACCAGCAGCCAAACCTATTAACTAATACCAAAAACAGATTTTTTAAACCAAAGAATAATCCTATTTTAATAATGTTTAACAACGATTTGTGCTGATTAAATAAGTATTTTCATAATTTTGCATTATAAAATCTTTTCATCATGTCAATAAAGGTCGATAATATTACGAAGCTGTATGGCGAACAAAAAGCATTGGATAATGTTTCATTTAAAATTGATGCCGGAGAAATTGTTGGATTGGTAGGACCTAACGGAGCAGGTAAATCGACCATGATGAAAATCATCACATGCTATCTGCCACAAACATCAGGAACAGCTTCTGTTTGCGGCTTTGATGTAGTTGAAAACCCAATTGAAGTAAAAAGAAAAGTAGGGTACCTTCCTGAACATAATCCTTTATACCTTGATATGTATATAAGGGAATATCTTGAATTCATTGCAGGAATACATAAGATGGGGAAAAAGTCAAAAGAACGTGTTTCAGAAATGATCAACCTTACCGGGCTTGATGTAGAAAAGGGAAAAAAGATCGGAGCGCTTTCAAAAGGATACCGCCAGCGTGTAGGTCTTGCCCAGGCACTTATTCATGAACCCGAAGTGCTTATCCTGGATGAACCTACTTCAGGTCTTGACCCTAACCAGATAATAGATATCAGAAATCTTATAAAAAAAATTGGTAAAGCAAAAACCGTTTTGTTTTCTACACATATAATGCAGGAAGTAGAAGCTATTTGCGATAAAGTAATTGTTATTGACAAAGGAAAAATTGTTGCGAATAAAACTACTGTTGAAATGCACAAGATCAATGAAGATTATGTAAGTATTTCGATTGAGTTAGGCAGCCCTGTAAATAAATCGCTGCTGAAAGAAATCCCGGGAATTATAGAAGTAATAAATATTAACAGCAATATATGGAATGTTAAAGCAAATAAAGAACCCGATATTCGCCCGGAGATTTTTAAGTTTGCTGTTAAGCATAATATTACTGTCCTTTCAATGAAAGAAGAAGAACAATCGCTTGAAGAAACTTTCCAGAAGCTTACAAAAAATAAATCGTAAGAATATTTGGTGAAGAATAAATAAAAAAACCTCTGATCAATTCAGAGGTTTTTTATGTTGTAGGAAACAATCAATTATTTAGTCGGTTTTGTTTCTTTTGTTGTTACTACATCTTCTTCCTTTTTTGTTATTACCTTCGTAAGATAAGCAGAAAGCAATCCTCCCATATTATTTTCTCCCTGTACAAGAAAATCAGGTGTAACTTTAATATTACCCGTAGCAATTTGTTTTGCAATTTCTATTGAGGTAACACCCTGCTGACCGATTGCTTTGTTCTGAAGTTCATAAGCAGTAGCGGTTGCCTGCCCGATTGCAAGAATTTTAGAACCTTCTGCATCTCCTTTTACTTTTATTCCTTTAGCTTCTCCTTCTGCGCGAATTCGTGTACTTTCAGCTTCTCCTTCAGCAAATGTAATGGTCTTTTGTTTGTTCTGTTCAGCTATCTTCACACCAATTTCTGCTTCTACTAATTGTTTCTGAAGCTCTGCTTCTGAACGGGTTTTTTCTGTAGCAATACGCGTTTGTTCTGCTTTCTGCTGTTCAGTATACATTGCCTGTTGTTGTTGTGCAATAACTTTCTTTGTCTGGGTGTCCATCAGTTCCTGCGGAAGTTTTATCTGGCAAATTAAAACTGAAACGCATTCCACGTGATATTTTTCAAGTTCCATTCGGGCGCGTTCTTCTGCTTTCTTTTGCTCGTCCTGCCTGTCCTGCATAAAGTTCATTGCCGATGTTGATGATGCCTGGTTCCTGAAACTTGAATCGATCATTGGATGTATCACATGATTGATAAGGTTGTCAATGGAGCCAATTTTTGAAACCATGTATGGTGCCTGATCCGGGCGTACACGCATAATTACTTTTACCGATACACTTATTTCAAAACCATCGCGCGATACGACTTTCAATGGGTCGAATTTTGTTCCATCCACATCGTCCCAATCAATAGTGATATTTGTAGTATCAATAATGTAAGCGATGAAAGCTCTTCTGTTCAGGTAATATATACCAGGACCTGCAACTTCCTGTTGAATCCCGCGATATCCTTTTGGAACAACATATCTTTCAATACCTACATTTACGCGTTTTTCAATATCTTTAACCTGGTCAGGATTTATTTCTTCTATTGATGTTTGCTCAATGATTTCTTTGACCTGCTTAGGTTCTTCACCGACATTCGATACCAATACAGCAACCTGTCCGCGTTCCACTACGGCAACATTATCAAGTTCCACTTTAAACATCAATGGGTTTATATAATATGTTCCCGGACGAAGAACGTCAAACTGCGGCCCTCTTTGTCCTCCCTGTGTTATGAATTTTGATACATGCTGATAGTCGTTATGACCGGTAACGGTTTTTGCTACATATTCTCTTTCGGGTAATGGTTCTCCGTCGAGTGCAGTAACCAATCCAACTTTTCCTGATGGGATAATAGATGCTTCTCTCATTTCAACATGGAAAAGATCAAGGTTGATACGGTATGTACCCGGTAAAAGTATTTCTGATTGTGGACCTTTTTGTCCGTGATTTTTCAAAAAAGCATCACCGTTCTCAAAATTAGAATGTCCGGGAGCTGTTATTGCCAAAAGTCTTCCGGGAGAAATTGCTTCACCGTCCATAGCTGTTACAATTCCAATCTGTCCTTTATCGATTACGGTTACGGGAACATTTCTTACTTTAAATAATGCGGGATTAATTCTGTAATTACCTGGAGGTAATATTTCAATCTGTGGTCCTTTTTCTCCGGAGTTTTTCAGAAATGCTTCACCATCCTGAAAAGAATTATGATCCATAACTACTTTTGCAAAAATTTTCCCTGGAGGTACAGGGTTTCCGTCAATGGATTCAATGATCCCCACTTCATTTTCGCCTATAATGGTAAAGCCAACTTTACGGGCTTTATATATGAATGGAACCAGTAAATGTAAACCGGGGCCCAATGTTCTGGCTTGCACACCGATTTGGTTTTTCATTGCAATAACGCGTCCCTGTGGCATTTTTGCTCCAAACCAGCGCCGTTCTAAAATTGCGATCGATCGTCCACCAACAACAATAATAGTGTTAAAAAGCAGTATTAATGCCGCAATTACTATTATCACTGTGTAAATTAAAGTTAAGTTTTCTGTCATAATGATTTCCTGTTAAGTTGAAATTATTTCTATTTTAAATCAAAATTATGAAAATAAATCAATGCTTTTTCTTTTCCTGTTTCTTTTATATAAAATATTTTGTTCCTATTATTTTATAGTTTTTATTAAATCAATAGTTCGTTAATTTTTTTATACGTTTTAACAAGCAATTTTACCAAGCCAT